>NZ_JASEWO010000058.1:0-23603 GCF_030024295.1 Pantoea sp. Pa-EAmG | reverse complement strand
GGAGTGCTCTCCTTGCCGGTCAGAGCGGCATTAACCTGATCGACCATTTTGATACCAGTGCCTACGCAACGCGTTTTGCGGGTCTGGTCAAAGATTTTAATTGCGATGAATACATCTCGCGCAAAGATCAACGCAAGATGGATGATTTCATCCAGTACGGCGTTGTGGCCGGTATTCAGGCTATGGCGGACTCCGGTCTGGTCGTAACTGATGAGAATGCCGGACGTATCGGTGCGGCTATCGGTTCCGGCATCGGCGGTCTGGGTTTGATCGAAGATAACCATACTTCGCTGGTCAATGGCGGTCCGCGCAAAATCAGTCCATTCTTCGTGCCTTCAACCATCGTTAACATGGTCGCTGGCCACCTGACCATCATGTACGGCCTGAAAGGTCCGAGCATCTCGATTGCGACCGCCTGTACCTCCGGCGTGCACAATATTGGTCATGCGGCGCGCATCATCGCGTATAACGACGCAGATGTGATGCTGGCCGGCGGTGCTGAGAAAGCCAGTACGCCACTGGGCGTAGGCGGTTTCGGCGCGGCGCGTGCGCTCTCTACCCGTAACGATAATCCGCAGGCGGCGAGCCGTCCGTGGGATAAAGATCGTGACGGTTTCGTGCTGGGCGACGGTGCCGGTATCGTGGTGCTGGAAGAGTACGAACACGCGAAAAAACGCGGTGCGAAGATTTATGCGGAAATCGTTGGTTTCGGCATGAGCAGCGACGCTTACCACATGACATCACCACCGGAAGACGGTTCAGGTGCAGCCGCAGCGATGGTCAACGCGCTGCGTGACGCGCAGCTGGATCCGGCGCAGATTGGCTACGTTAACGCACACGGCACCTCAACGCCGGCCGGTGACAAAGCCGAAGCGCAGGCGGTGAAGTCGGTATTTGGTGCGTCAGCGCACAGCGTGATGGTCAGCTCGACCAAGTCGATGACCGGTCACCTGCTGGGTGCGGCAGGCGCGGTAGAAGCGATTTATTCGATTCTGGCGCTGCGCGACCAGGCGGTTCCGCCAACCATCAACCTCGACAATCCTGACGAAGGTTGCGATCTGGACTTTGTGCCGCATACGGCGCGCCAGGTCAGCGGACTGGAGTACACGCTGTGTAACTCCTTTGGATTCGGCGGCACCAACGGCTCGCTGATCTTCCGCAAGGTATAAGCGCTATCCAGCCGAACAGAGGCCCGCAATGCGGGCCTTTTTTATATTTTGTCACGCAGTGGCGTGGAATGTTACGCGCCACAGTGCTATTCAACGCTGACGCCAGCGGCAGAGGAGAAGCGCATGTGGATTAACGGAGTGGCACAGGACACCCTTTCTGCCCGCGACCGCGCGGTGCAGTTTGGTGACGGCTGTTTCACCACCGCGGCAGTCAGAGAGGGCCATATCCAGCTGCTGGAGGCGCATCTGCAGCGTCTGCAGGACGGCTGCCAGCGTTTGCTGATGGCCGCGCCGGACCGCGCCTTACTGGCGGAAGAGATGCGCCGCGCGGCGGCGGGCCAGCGCGAAGCAGTGCTCAAAGTGATCCTGACGCCCGGCGCGGGCGGACGCGGCTACAGTCGCGCCGGCTGCACGCAACCCACGCGTATCATCGCGCTCGCGCCCTGGCCACAGCACTACGCCACGCTGCAGCAGCAGGGCGCGCGGCTGGTGACCAGCCCGGTGCGGCTGGCGCAGAACCCGCTGCTGGCCGGCATCAAACATCTCAACCGGCTGGAGCAGGTGCTGATTCGCCAGCAGCTGGACACGTGCGACGCTGACGAAGCGCTGGTGCTTGACACCGCCGGGACGGTAGTGGAATGCTGTGCGGCCAATTTATTCTGGCGCAGCGGTGAGGTCATTTTCACGCCGCGCCTCGCGCAGGCGGGCGTTGATGGCATCATGCGTCGTTATCTGCTGGCGCAGCTGGCCCAGGCCGGTCACGACTGCCAGCAGGTGGAGGCCAGCCGAACGGCGGTGTTAAGCGCCGATGAAGTGGTAATCTGTAACGCGCTGATGCCAGTATTACCCGTGCGGCAAATAGACGACGTCACCTTTGCCGCACGTACGCTGTACCAGCAACTGCTCGCCAGTTGCCAGACGATGGAAGCATCATGACCCGAATGAAAAAAATAGTTGCCGGCGCCGTAGTCATCGCTGGCCTGGCTGCCGCATTTAGCTACTGGCAGATTAAACGCTTTGCCGCGACGCCATTAACCATTCACCAGGAAACCCTGTATACCCTGCCGGCCGGCAGCGGTCGCGTGGTGCTGGAAGCGCAGCTGGAGAGCCAGCACATCATTCTGCAAAGCATCTGGTTTGGCCCGTTGCTGAAGCTGGAGCCCGATCTGGCTAACTTCAAAGCCGGGACGTATCGCCTTGAGACCGACATGACGGTGCGCCAGCTACTGCAGTTGCTGGCCAGCGGCAAAGAGGCGCAATTTCCGCTGCGCTTTGTCGAGGGTTCCCGGCTGAAAGAGTGGCTGGCTGAGCTGCGTAAAGCGCCATACCTTAAACACACGCTGCCGGATGATGAATTTGCCAGCGTTGCGGCCGCGCTTAAGCTTGATGTCAGCCAGCTGGAAGGCGGTTTCTATCCGGATACCTATCTGTATACTGCCAACACCAGCGATGTGGCACTGCTGGAGCGGGCGCACACGCGCATGAACAAGCTGGTGGATGAGATCTGGCAGGGGCGGATGGCCAGTCTGCCGTATAAAACGCCGCAGCAGATGGTCACCATGGCGTCGATTATCGAAAAAGAGACCGGCGTCAGCGAAGAGCGCGCGCGCGTTGCCTCGGTATTCATCAATCGCCTGCGCACCGGTATGAAACTGCAGACCGATCCCACGGTGATCTACGGAATGGGCGACAGCTATACCGGTACGCTGACGCGCAAGGATCTTGAGACCCCGACCGCGTACAATACCTATACCATCAGCGGCCTGCCGCCGGGACCGATTGCCATGCCGGGGCGCGCCTCGCTGGAAGCGGCGGCCCATCCGGAGAAGACCAATTACCTCTATTTCGTCGCGGATGGCAAAGGCGGTCACACCTTTACCACCAATCTGGCCAGTCATAATAAAGCCGTGCAGGTTTACCGGCTGGCGATGAAGGAAAAAAATGAAAAGTAAGTTTATCGTCATCGAAGGGCTGGAAGGCGCCGGCAAAACCACCGCGCGTGAGGCGGTGGTCGCGGCCCTGCATGAGCAGGGTATTGAAGACGTGGTCTTTACCCGTGAGCCGGGCGGCACGCCTTTGGCCGAACAGCTGCGCGTGCTGGTAAAACAGGGCATTGATGGCGAACAGGTGAGTGATAAAGCCGAGCTGCTGATGCTGTATGCGGCGCGGGTGCAGCTGGTAGAAAACGTCATCAAACCGGCGCTGGCACGCGGTGCCTGGGTGGTGGGCGACCGTCACGATCTTTCGTCGCAGGCGTATCAGGGCGGTGGCCGCGGGCTCGACACTCAGCTGATGACCACGCTGCGCGATGCGGTGCTGGGCGATTTTCGTCCCGACCTGACGCTCTATCTCGACGTCACGCCAGAGATTGGCCTGCAGCGTGCCCGGGCGCGCGGCGAACTGGATCGCATTGAGCAGGAGTCGCTGAACTTTTTTACCCGCACACGCGAACGCTATCAGGCGCTGGCCGCTGCCGATCCGACCATCAAAACCATCGATGCGACACAGCCGATTGATAATGTGACAGCGTCACTTAAAGCCGTGCTGCGTCAGTGGCTGGCGGGTCAGGCGGCATGAACTGGTATCCGTGGCTGAACCAGCCATACCGACAGATCATTGCTCGCCATCAGAGTGGACAGGCACATCATGCGCTGCTGATTCAGGCCATTGAGGGCATGGGCGACGATGCGCTGGTGTGGGGCGTCAGCCGCTGGCTGATGTGTCAGCAGCCGCAGGGACTGAAAAGCTGCGGTCAGTGTCACGGCTGCCAGCTGATGCAGGCGCACACCCATCCGGACTGGTATCGGCTGGAAGCGGAAAAGGGAAAAGCCTCGCTCGGCATTGATGCGGTTCGCGACGTCAGTGAGAAGCTGTACCATTTTGCCCAGCAGGGTGGCGCGAAAATTGTCTGGCTGCCGGATGCGACGCAACTGACCGAAGCCGCCGCCAACGCGCTACTGAAAACGCTGGAAGAGCCGCCCGCCAACTGCTGGTTTTTCCTCAGCGTGCGCGAGCCGTCGCGACTGCTGGCCACGCTGCGCAGCCGCTGTATGACGTGGCATCTGTCGCCGCCGGAAGAGACGCACAGCCTGCAATGGCTGCAGAAACAGCAGCCGCAGCCGGAAGCGATATTGCGCGCGGCGCTGCGTCTGAGCAACGGTGCACCGGCTGCGGCGCTGGCCTTGTTACAGCCGGACCGCTGGCAGGCACGGCAAACGCTGTGCGACAGCCTGAACAGCGCACTGAGCGGCGATATTCTGCAGCTATTGCCGGCGCTCAACAGCGACGATGTGGCGGTTCGCCTCGGCTGGCTGCTTTCGCTACTGGTGGATGCGATGAAGGTGCAGCAGGGCGCCAGCAACTGGCTGAGTAATGGCGATCGCCCGGACGTGGTGACGCAGCTGGCGCAGCAGTTCAGCAGCAGCGCGCTGAATGCGAGCGTGCAGCAGTGGCTGCAGTGTCGCGAGCAGCTGCTACACGTGGCGGCGCTTAATCGTGAACTGATTCTGACCGACTGTCTGCTTGCCTGGGGACGTTTGCTGTCTCCCGCGACGGTCGGCTAAGGGTAAAAGAGAGATCTATGTTTATTGTTGATTCGCACTGCCATCTTGATGGCCTTGATTATGAAACCCAGCACCGCGATCTGGATGACGTGATTGCCAAAGCGGCGGCGCGGGATGTGAAATTCATGCTGGCGATTGCCACCACGCTGCCGGATTACTACAAAATCAAACAGCTGGTCGGCGATCGCGACAACATCGCGCTGGCCTGCGGCGTGCATCCGCTCAATCAGGAAACGCCGTATGACGTGGAAGAGTTTCGCCGTCTGGCGGCGGAAGAGCAGGTGATTGCACTGGGCGAAACCGGGCTGGATTATTTTTACCAGCAGGAGACCAAAGCGCAGCAGCAGGCCTCGTTCCGTGAGCACATCCGCACCGGCATTGCGCTGAATAAGCCGATTATTGTGCACACCCGCGATGCGCGCGAAGACACGCTGGCCATTCTGCGTGAAGAGCAGGTAGAGCGGTGCGGCGGCGTGCTGCACTGTTTCACGGAAGACAAAGAGACGGCGGCGCAGCTGCTGGATCTTGGGTTCTACATCTCCTTCTCCGGCATTGTGACCTTCCGCAACGCTGAACAGATCCGCGAAGCAGCGCGCTATGTACCGCTGGAGCGCATTCTGGTTGAAACCGATTCACCCTATCTGGCCCCGGTACCGCATCGCGGCAAAGAAAACCAGCCTGCCTTCACCCGCGACGTGGCTGAGTATATGGCCGTGGTGAAGGGCGTCGATCTTGAGACCCTTGCGGCCGCCACCACGGAAAACTTCTCCCGCCTGTTTAAGGTGCCGATGAGCCGACTCGGCGGCTAACGCGCTTTATTTCAAACTCTGTAATTAATCTGAAATCACTCATCTGCGCTGCGTGTTTCGCGGCGCAGGCAGTGATTTATTGCTGTTTATAGCAGCAAGTCAGTAAGAAATGACTGAAATTTCAGCGCTGTGTTTGGTGAAACGTGATAGCCGTCAAAGTAACGTGTCGTCATTTATTTTACCCTTCGTAATAAATCAAAAGACGCTCAGCGTCACCCCGGCTAAGGATCCTCCCCCTTTGCCATGCGCACTGCGCTAAAAAATGCACTCATACTCAGGAGCTTCTATGTTCAAGAACGCATTTGCGAACCTGCAAAAGGTAGGTAAATCGCTGATGTTGCCGGTATCGGTTCTGCCGATTGCCGGTATTTTGTTAGGTGTTGGTTCTGCTAACTTCAGCTGGCTGCCGGAAGTGGTTTCCCACGTGATGGCCGAAGCGGGTGGTTCGGTGTTTGCTAACATGCCGCTGATCTTTGCGATCGGTGTGGCACTGGGCTTTACCAATAACGATGGCGTGTCGGCGCTGGCCGCCGTGGTCGCCTACGGCATTATGGTGAAAACCCTGGCTGTGGTCGCGCCGCTGGTGCTGCATCTGCCGGCAGCCGAGATCGAAGCCAAACACCTCGCCGATACCGGGGTGCTGGGCGGCATTATTGCCGGTTCGATTGCAGCCTACATGTTCAACCGCTTCTACCGCATCAAGCTGCCGGAATACCTCGGCTTCTTTGCCGGTAAGCGCTTTGTGCCGATCATTTCCGGTCTGACCGCGATTTTCACCGGTGTGGTGCTGTCCTTCATCTGGCCACCTATTGGTACCGCGATTCAGGACTTCTCCCAGTGGGCGGCTTATCAGAACCCGGTGGTGGCGTTCGGTATTTACGGTGTGGTTGAGCGTGCGCTGGTGCCGTTTGGTCTGCATCACATCTGGAACGTTCCTTTCCAGATGCAGATTGGTGAATTCACCAACGCGGCTGGTCAGGTCTTCCACGGTGACATTCCGCGCTACATGGCGGGTGACCCGACTGCCGGTAAACTGTCTGGCGGCTTCCTGTTCAAGATGTACGGTCTGCCGGCTGCGGCTATCGCCATCTGGCATTCTGCTAAACCTGAAAACCGCGCCAAAGTGGGCGGTATCATGATCTCCGCCGCGCTGACCTCGTTCCTGACCGGTATCACCGAGCCGATCGAGTTCTCTTTCATGTTCGTGGCACCGATCCTGTACGTGATCCATGCCATCCTGGCGGGCCTGGCGTTCCCAATCTGTATTCTGCTGGGCATGCGTGATGGCACCAGCTTCTCACACGGTCTGATCGACTTCATCGTGCTGAGCGGCAACAGCAGCAAAATCTGGCTGTTCCCGATTGTCGGTATCATCTACGGTCTGGTGTACTACACCGTGTTCCGCGTGCTGATCGCAAAACTGAATCTGAAAACCCCGGGTCGTGAAGATACGGCGATTGAGCAGAGCAGCGCGACCGGCAGTGAAATGGCGGGCAAGCTGGTCACGGCGTTCGGTGGCAAAGAGAACATCACTAACCTTGATGCCTGTATTACCCGTCTGCGCGTCAGCGTGGCGGACGTAGCGAAGGTGGATCAGGCTGAACTGAAAAACCTCGGCGCGCGTGGTGTTGTGGTGGCGGGTTCCGGTGTGCAGGCGATTTTCGGCACCAAGTCCGATAACCTGAAAACCGAGATGGATGACTATATCCGCAGTATGTAAGTGACATGACGGCAGGCCGGGCCGGTGCGGTGAAGCGGCGTCAGATCGTAAAGACGCCAACACCATCCCTGGGGCTCGGCCCGCGACATCCCTGTCGCGGGACGCTTTACTCCTCTGCCGCCGCTTCACCGCACTGCAACTTCGGTGCGACAAAACCCCTCATCCGAGGGGTTTTTTATTTTAGTGCCGCCAGACACCACCCGCCGTGCCGCGCCAGCGTGAAAAAGTGATGCAAAGGCAGCCATTTAATGAAGAAAAGTAGTCCTGAGGTTGAAAGAAACGGAATTCCTCACGCATACTGCCTGACTGAACTCAGGCTTAAGGAACTGCACCATGGCTGAAGAAACCATTTTCAGTAAAATCATTCGTCGCGAAATTCCCGCCGACGTGGTTTATCAGGACGAACTGGTCACCGCCTTCCGCGATATCGCGCCCAAAGCGCCTACCCATATTCTGATTGTCCCCAACGTACTGATTCCGACTGCCAACGATGTGCAGGCGGCGCATGAGCAGGCGCTGGGCCGCATGGTCACCGCCGCCGCAAAAATTGCCCGTGATGAAGGCATCGCCGAGGATGGCTATCGCCTCATCATCAACTGCAACCGTCACGGTGGGCAGGAGGTTTACCACATTCATATGCACCTGGTCGGCGGACAGCCGCTGGGCCCGATGCTGGCCATCTAACCTCAGGCGGACCTTGTGATGCGTCAATGGCTGAGCGGCTTGCTGTTGCTGACCCTGGTGGGCTGCAGCAGCGATAAGCCGATGATCAACACCTCCCAGTCGCTGGTGATGGAGTCTGCCGTACTGTCGGCGGGCATCATCACCGATGAGCCCGCGCTGACCAGCCGCGACGGCCAGCAGCGCGCCGCCAGCGTGCTGCAAAATCTGCGTGAAACGCCGGTCACCGTGCACTATCGTTTCTACTGGTACGATGACAAAGGGCTGGAGATTGAGCCGCAGGAGCCGGCGCAGACTCAAACCGTACCGGCGCACGGCAGCGTAGAAGTGGCCTCGCAAATGGGTAACCCGACCGCCAGCAAGGTGCGTCTCTATCTTTATCTTTGAGGAGTAACCTGTGATTCGCAGTGTACAACGTTCCGGCGCGCTACTGTTTGCGCTGATGCTCACCGGTTGTGTGGTGAAACAACAAACCCCGGCGCCGGTTGAACCGACGCAGCCGACCACGCCAACCCAGCCAGAGCAACCGCCCGCGCAGCCGGTGCCGCCGCCGCAAACTGTGCCGCAGCCGCCGAAGCTGAAAACCATCAACTGGAACGCCAGCGTCCAGCCGTTAGTCGCCAATATGGTGCAGTCGGCGGGCGTCAATCCGGGCAGCGTGCTGCTGGTGGATCGCATCAAAAACAGCACCAACGGCTCGCTGCAAACGGAAAAAGCCACGGCAGCGATTGAGAACGCGCTGGCCAATAACGGCAAGTTCAGCCTGGTCTCAAACGATCAGCTTAATCAGGCGAAGCAAACGCTCGGCCTGTCGCCAGAGGATAGCCTCAACTCACGCAGCAAAGCGATTGGCCTGGCGCGCATCGTCAACGCGCAGTATGTGCTGTACAGCAACGCGCAGGGCGATGTGAAAGCCCCTGCGCTGCAAATGCAGCTGATGCTGGTGCAGACCGGCGAAATCATCTGGTCGGGCAACGGCGTTGCACAACCCTGATCCCCGGCTGCAGCATCTGGTTCAGCAACAATGGCCGACGGCGCAAGCTGCCGGTCATTTTTTCGCGCTGCCGGGACTGAGCGGTAACAGCGTGCAGGTACGCAGCGAGCAGGGCGATCTGCTGGCGCGCCGGACGCCGTCGCAGCCCATCCCGTTTGTCGATCGTCAGCGCGAATACCGCATCCTGCGTCAGTTGCGTACTACGGCGCTGGCGCCGCAGCCGCTGACGTGGCAGGCGCCGTGGCTGCTGCAGCGCTGGCTGCCGGGCGAGGTGCTGTCGCCGGATCAGTTCAGCGCGCAGCGCGCAGCGGTGCTGACGCTGCTGCTGCGCCTGCATCACCAGCCGCTGACCGGTTATCGCTTACGGCTGGCGCCGTTGCTGCAGCGCTACTGGCAGCTATGTCAGCAACGGCACTGGCGCTGGCAGCGGCGCTTAAACCAGTTGCTGCAGCGCGGCGAACCGTCGCCGCTGCGGCTGGCACCGCTGCACATGGACGTCCACCCTGGCAATCTGATTGCCACCCCGGATGGCCTGCGTTTAATTGACTGGGAATATGCTGCGGATGGCGACGTGGCGCTGGAGCTGGCCGCTATCGGCGCGGTGGATGGCGCTGAACACGATTACTGGATAACCGACTATGCCGCCGAGGCGCGGCTGTCGGCCACGGCGCTGCGGCGTCAAAGCCGGCGCTGGCAGCCGTGGCTGCAGCTGCTGATGGCCAGCTGGTATCAGCTGCGCGCCGAGCAGAGCCATGACCAAACATTGCAACGGCTGGCGCAGGCCAGCTGGCAGGATCTTTAATTCAGGAACCGAAACATGACGATGACAACGCCCGGACCGCTGATGCTGGACGTCGAAGGCTACGAGCTGGACGCCGAAGAGCGCGAAATTCTGCAACATCCGCTGACAGGCGGACTGATCCTGTTCGCCCGCAACTTCCATGATGTTGCGCAGCTGGCGGAGCTGGTGCGCCAGATTCGCGCGGCGTCGCGCAACCGGCTGCTGGTGGCGGTCGATCAGGAAGGCGGGCGCGTGCAGCGCTTCCGCGACGGTTTTACTCAGCTGCCGGCGATGCAATCCTTCGCCGCGCTGCATGACATGGCGCGCGCCGGCGAGCTGGCGCAGCAGGCCGGCTGGCAAATGGCGGCGGAAATGATCGCCATGGATATCGATATCAGCTTTGCGCCGGTGCTGGATATCGGCCACATCAGCGCGGCCATCGGCGATCGCGCTTTCCACGCCGATCCGGTGATTGCGCTGCAGATGGCGCGCCAATTTATCCACGGCATGCACGAAGCCGGCATGAAAACCACCGGCAAGCACTTCCCGGGCCACGGCGCGGTCAGCGCGGATTCGCACAAAGAGACGCCGCGCGACACGCGCGATGCGGCCACGCTGCGCCAGCACGACATGGCAATCTTCCAGCAGCTGATTGATGAGCAGCTGCTGGATGCGGTGATGCCCGCGCATGTTATCTATACTGAAGTGGACCCGCTGCCGGCCAGTGGTTCGCCTTACTGGCTGCAAACGGTGCTCCGGCAGGAGCTGGGCTTCAACGGGGTGATCTTCTCAGACGATCTGTCGATGGAGGGCGCGGCGGTGATGGGCAGCTATGCGGAACGGGCTCAGCAGTCGCTGAATGCCGGCTGCGATATGATCCTGGTGTGCAATCAGCGTGCTGGCGCGGTGAGCGTGCTGGATAATTTGACGCCGATCCAGGCGACGCGCGTCACGCAGTTATACCATCAGGGACGTTTTGACCGTCAGAGTTTGCAGGCCAGCGAGCGCTGGCGGCAAAATCACCGTCAGCTCAGTGACCTGCAGGATCGCTGGCTGGCGCACAAAGCGTCGGGCAGATAATCGCCGCTGCCCGGATCTCACTCCACGCTGAGGATAATCATGATCATCTATCTGCACGGTTTTGATTCCAACAGTCCGGGCAACCATGAAAAGGTGCTGCAGCTGCAGTTTATTGACCCGGACGTCAGACTTATCAGCTACAGCACCCGCCATCCGAAACACGACATGCAGTTTCTGCTGAAAGAGTGCGACAAACTGCTCCAGCAGGGCAGCGATGCGCATCCGTTGATTTGTGGCGTCGGCCTGGGCGGCTACTGGGCGGAACGCATCGGCTTCCTTTGCGGCATGCGCCAGGCGATATTCAATCCCAACCTGTTTCCTGATGAAAACATGGAAGGCAAGATCGACCGGCCGGAAGAGTATCTTGATATCGCCACCAAATGCGTCAGCAACTTCCGTGAAAAGAACCGCGACCGCTGCCTGACCATTTTGTCACGTCACGATGAAGCGCTGGATAATCAGCGCAGCGCGGCCGCATTGCACCCGTACTACGAAATCGTGTGGGACGAGGAGGCCAGCCACAAATTCAAAAATATTGCCCCGCATCTGCAACGCATCAAAGCGTTCAAAACCCTTGCCTGAGTGCTGCTGCGCCGTGTGATGCGGCGCACAAAACGTGTAACATTCTGATAATGCAGTGCAAAGATTGATGTACATCAATTTTCTTATGTCCGGATGATTATGCCGTGCTATTCTGCCCTCAGCTCGCGATTAAATGTCGCCAACCCTATGTTTATTAAGGTTTTATATAACCATTAATTAACTTTTGGTTTACAACTTTGAGGGGGTCTTCATTGACTACAAGCATGGAAAAAATCGTCATCGTCGGTGGCGGTGCCGGAGGGCTGGAGCTGGCAACACAGCTCGGCCATAAACTCGGCCGCAAAAAAAAGGCGGAGATCATCCTGGTCGATCGTAACCACAGCCATCTGTGGAAACCGCTGCTGCATGAAGTGGCGACCGGCTCGATGGATGAAGGTATTGATGCGCTCAGCTATCTGGCGCATGCGCGCAACCACGGTTTCCAGTTCCAGCTGGGTTCGCTGACGCAAATTAATCGCGACACAAAAACCATTGAACTGGCGGAGATCCGCGACGCGGAGGGTGGGCTGCTGGTACCGCAGCGCGAGCTGGCGTATGACCGTCTGGTGATGGCGCTGGGCAGCACCTCGAACGATTTCGGCACGCCAGGCGTGAAAGATCACTGCATCTTCCTCGACAACCCGCATCAGGCGCGTCGGTTCCATAATGAGATGCTCAACCTGTTCCTGCGCTTCTCTGCCAGCGAAGGGCAGCTGCAGAAAGTCAATATCGCCATTGTCGGCGGCGGCGCGACCGGCGTCGAGCTGTCGGCAGAACTGTATAACGCAGTGAAACAGCTGCACAGCTACGGCTATAAAGGTCTCGATAGCAGCGCGCTCAACGTTACGCTGGTGGAAGCCGGCGAGCGTATTCTGCCTGCGTTGCCACCGCGCATCTCCGCAGCGGCGCATCAGGAGCTGAGCAAGCTTGGCGTGCGCGTACTGACGCAAACCATGGTCACCAGCGCAGCAGCCAACGGTCTGAATACCAAAGGGGGCGAATTCATCGAAGCCGATCTGATGGTGTGGGCGGCGGGTATTAAAGCGCCAGACTTCATGAAAGAGATTGGCGGGCTGGAGACCAACCGCATTAATCAGCTGGTGGTCAAAGAGACGCTGCAGACCACGCTGGACGACGATATTTACGCCATCGGCGACTGCGCCTCCTGCGCGCTGCCGGGCGGCGGATTCGTGCCGCCGCGCGCGCAGTCGGCGCATCAGATGGCGTCGCGTGCGCTGGAAAACATCCTCGCCCAGCGCAAAGGCAAGCCGCTCAAAGCCTACGTGTATAAAGATCACGGCTCGCTGGTGTCGCTGTCCCGCTTCAGTACCGTCGGCAGCCTGATGGGGAACCTGATGCGCGGTTCGATGATGGTGGAAGGGCGTATTGCGCGTTTTGTCTACATCTCCTTGTACCGTATGCACCAGATTGCGCTCCATGGATACTTCAAGACCGGTCTGATGATGCTGGTCGGCAGCCTCAACCGCGTGCTGCGTCCGCGTCTCAAACTGCACTGATCGCTGGCGGGCGGTCACCCCCGCCCGCTGCGTGCCCGGCTGCCGTAACCGGCTGATTGCCGTCAATCAGCGCCAGGTTACGGCGCAATGACACTGCCGCTCAGAACTCTCCTAAAAGCTGGTCCTGCTGGCTTTCCGCTGCGTTTCCTCCATTAATCTGATGTTGCATTTTCGGACCATCTGTAAAACTTATGCCAACGAACACGGCGCGGCGCGCACGCCGGTTATGCCTCGGTAACCCGGGATCGGGTTGCGGCAGGAATGCGCGGTAACAACTTCAGGAGGACATTCCTGTGAATAAATCAATGTTAGCGGGTATTGGAATCGGCGTAGCAGCAGCGTTGGGCGTGGCCGCCGTCGCCAGCATGGATGTGTTTGATCGTGGCCCGCAGTATGCTCAGGTGCTTTCGGCAACGCCAATCAAAGAGAGCATCAAGCAGCCGCGTCAGGAGTGCCGCAACGTTACCCTCACGCACCGTCGTCCGGTGCAGGATGAGAACCGCATCGCCGGTTCCGTGCTGGGTGCCGTGGCCGGTGGTGTGATTGGTCACCAGTTCGGCGGTGGCCGCGGCCGGGATATCGCGACCGTAGCCGGTGCGCTGGCAGGCGGTTACGGCGGTAACCAGGTGCAGGGTGCGCTGCAGGATCGTGACACCTACACCACCAGCGAGCAGCGCTGCAAAACCGTGTACGATAAACAGGAAAAAATGCTGGGTTATGACGTGACCTATAAAATAGGCGACCAGCAGGGCAAAATCCGCATGGAGAATGACCCTGGCACCCGCATCCCGCTCGACCGTAATGGTCAGCTGATCCTGAATTCGAATCAGGCCTGATTGGGCAAAGCTACTTCACAGCAGCAGTAACAAAAAAAGCGCCGCAAGGCGCTTTTTTTTATGCTCTGGCTACAGCACCGTAGGCAGCAGCGCGTCGCATAGCGCTGCTGCGTAACGGCTGGGCGATTAAACCCGGTTCTTCGCCAGCTCGGCGACGAAATTCTGCACCCATTCCATGCGCGTTTTGCGTTCGCTCAGATCGCGGGTGAATTTCAGTCGTGTCGGGCCATCCAGCTTCCACTGCTTCGCATCTTTCTGCAGCAGGCCGATCAGCCAGCCGGGATCGACCTGATTCTGCGGCGCGAACTCAAAGAAGCCGCCTTTTTCGCTGGCTTCGATTTTACGCAGCCCCAGCTGGCGCGCCACCAGGCGCAGCGCGGCGATATCCAGCAGGTTGCGCGCGGCGTCGGGCAGCTTGCCGAAGCGGTCAATCATCTCAATTTTCAGCTCGGCCAGCTCCTGTTCATCGGCCGCACTGGCGATGCGTTTATACAGCGACAGGCGCGTATTGACGTCCGGAATAAAATCATCCGGCAGCAGGGCAGGCATGCGCAGCTCAATCTCGGTCTGATTGCTGGTGAGATCTTCCAGCGACGGTTCACGTCCGGCCTTGAGTGCATCCACCGCGTTTTCCAGCAGCTCCATGTAGAGCGTGAAGCCAATGGTCTCCATCTGACCGCTCTGATCTTCACCCAGCAGTTCACCGGCACCGCGAATCTCCAGATCGTGCGTCGCCAGCGCAAAGCCAGCGCCCAGATCTTCCAGCGAGGCAATCGCTTCCAGTCGCTTCTGGGCATCGGTGGTCATCGCTTTCGGGTGCGGCGTCAGCAGCCAGGCATAGGCCTGATGGTGCGAACGGCCGACGCGGCCACGCAGCTGATGCAGCTGCGCCAGACCGAAATGGTCGGCGCGCTCAATGATGATGGTATTGGCGCTCGGCACATCGATCCCGGTTTCGATGATGGTGGTGCACACCAGCACGTTGAAACGCTGGTGGTGGAAATCGTTCATCACCCGTTCCAGATCGCGCTCGCGCATCTGACCGTGGCCGATGGCGATGCGCGCTTCCGGCACCAGCTCGGCCAGCCGCTGCGCTGCTTTCTCGATGTTCTCGACGTCGTTGTAGAGATAGTAAACCTGGCCGCCGCGCAGCACTTCACGCAGGATCGCTTCGCGCACCACCAGGCTGTCATACTCGCGCACGAAGGTTTTCACCGCCAGACGGCGCGCCGGTGGCGTGGCGATAATCGACAGATCGCGCATGCCGCTCATCGCCATGTTCAGAGTACGCGGAATCGGCGTTGCGGTGAGCGTCAGAATATCGACGTCAGCGCGCATCGCTTTGATGCGCTCTTTGTGACGCACGCCGAAGCGATGCTCTTCATCGACGATCAGCAAACCGAGATCGCGCCACTTCAGATCGCTCATCAGCAGCTTGTGGGTGCCGATCAGAATATCAATTTTGCCCTCGCTGGCCTGCTCCAGCACCTGCGCCTGCTCTTTGGCGCTGCGGAAGCGCGACAGCATCTCAATGCGCACCGGCCAGTTGGCGAAGCGGTCGCGGAAGTTGTCGTAATGCTGCTGCGCCAGCAGGGTAGTTGGCACCAGCACCGCCACCTGTTTGCCGTTCTCCACCGCAAGGAAGGCAGCGCGCATCGCCACTTCGGTTTTACCAAAGCCAACATCGCCGCACACCAGGCGGTCCATGGCCAGCGGCTGGCACATATCGCTGAGCACGGCGTTAATTGCCTGCGCCTGATCCGGCGTGGTTTCAAACGGGAAACCTTCGCAGAACAGCTGATACTGCTCGCGGTCGTGCTTAAAGGCAAAGCCGGCCTTGGCCGCGCGCTGGGCATAGATATCCAGCAGCTCAGCGGCCACGTCACGGACTTTCTCCGCCGCTTTCTGGCGCGCGCGTGACCAGGCATCGCTGCCCAGTTTGTGCAGCGGCGCATTTTCATCGGCACCGCCGGCGTAACGGCTGATCAGATGCAGCGATGACACCGGGACGTAAAGTTTGGCATCGCCGGCATAGGAGAGCATCAGATACTCAGCCACGATACCGCCGGCTTCCAGCGTGGTCAGGCCGATGTAGCGCCCCACACCGTGTTCAAGATGCACCACCGGCTGGCCCGGGTGCAGCTCGGCGAGGTTACGAATCAGTACATCCGGATTGATGGTGCGGCGATTGTCCTGACGCCGCCGGCTGACGCGCTCGCCGAGCAGATCGTTTTCGCAAATCAGCGCGCGCTGGCGCTGGGTGTCGATAAAGCCGCGCTCGCTGGCGCCAATCATCAGGCTGTACGGCTGCTCATCGGCCTGCTCGAAGTGATCGATCGGCTGCGGGCGCAGTTTGATGCGGGACAGCAGCTCCTGCAGGCTCTCGCGGCGACCTTCGCTTTCTACTGAGAAAATCACCTGACCGGTAAACTGCTCGAGGAACTGACGCAGCAGATCGAGCGGCGCTTTGGCCTGCGCCTGCACCGTCAGCTCCGGCAATGGCTGATAGCCCAGATTACTGTTCGCGGCTTTCTCCGGCAGCGTTTCAGCGCTGAGCTGCATGCGCGGCCAGTTTTTCAGCTCGCTCAGCAGCGCATCCGGGCGCAGCCATAGCGTGGCCGGTTCCAGCAGCGGGCGCATAGGATCGATGCGACGATTTTCATAGCGTGCGTTAGCATCCTGCCAGAAACGTTCAGCGCTGGCGTGCAGATCGCCGCTGTTCAGCACCAGCGTGCTGGCGGGCAGATAGCTAAACAGGGTAGGCAGTTCCTGCTCGAAAAACAGCGGCTGCCAGTACTCAATCCCGGCCGGCAGCGTGCCTTTGCTCACCTGCTGATAGACGTGCTCGGGTTCGCGCCGCACGTCGAAGGTTTCACGCCAGCGGCTGCGGAACAGCTCAATGGCCGCTTTGTCGGTGGGAAATTCATGCGCCGGCAGCAGGTTGATGGCGCTCACCGCCTCCAGCGTGCGCTGTGAGTCGACGTCAAACAGGCGCAGGCTGTCGATCTCATCATCAAAGAAATCGATGCGGTAAGGCTGATCGCTGCCCATCGGGAACAGGTCGAGCAGCGCGCCGCGCGTCGCGTACTCGCCATGCTCCATCACCTGATCGACATGGCGATAACCGGCCTGTTCCAGCTGGTCGCGCAGGGCATCGCGCGACAGTTTCTGGCCCTGCTGCATCACCAGCGCATGGCCGTGCAGGAAGCTGTGCGGGCAAACGCGCTGCATCAGCGTATTGACCGGCAGAATCAGCATGCCGCGCGTCAGGGTGGGCAGCTGGTACAGCGTAGAAAGACGGGCGGAAATAATGTCCTGATGGGGCGAGAAGCTGTCGTAGGGCAGTGTTTCCCAGTCAGCAAGATTGGTGACCGGCAGATCGGTAAACTGCCTGATCTCCTCCTGCAGCCGCAGGGCCGATTGCATATCCGGGGTGATCATTAACACCGGACCGCTGTGGCGTTCGGTGATGCTGGCACACTCAACCGCCTGCGCGGCGCCGACCAGCTGACCGAGCTGACGATGGTCGCCTGCTTTAGCAGGCAGGGTATAACGACGCTGTTCCGACATAAGGTCCGACATTCTCTCCTCAGTTTCCAGGGCGTCATCATTCCACATTCCGCCGTGAGGATCATCTCTCCTTTCTGAGTTTATGTCAGGGTGCATGAATGCGCACCTTACCTCAGCGGCACCCTGAAGAGCCGCCAGTATGGCCGGTTGCCAGGTCGTCATTGATGGCGACCTGGCCACGTCACGTTATTTACTGGATTGCTGTGTGTAGTGCATGCGAGGACGATCCACATTGGCCCATGACAGCTCGCGCTCGACATGGTAGCTGTTGTTGCCATCGTCCCACTTCACATAATAACCGGTTAGCGCGTCTCCCTGCTCAAAGACATTGACCACTTCGCCTTTGATCTCGCCAGATTTATGTTTAACGATACTGCCTTTAGGAAACCTGCTCATGGTAAGAACCTCCGTACTGCGCTTACTGTGATGCGAAAACCGGTACTGCAAGCTAAGTCTAACCCACCTGCTGACGAATAATCGTACTAATAGCGTCACTATTTTGTCGTAATTTTGTGCATTGTCGCGCAGGAGGACGCATTTTGACGCAACTTTGCAACTGACTCAGCGGGTTAGAGGTTTCATAAAGCAGACGGCTCCTTTATCATCGCTCTACTTAATTTTGGGCAACGGCCAAGACGGATCTCATGTATCAACCAGTCGCGTTATTCATCGGTTTGCGCTACATGCGTGGACGTGCTTCAGACCGTTTCGGTCGTTTCGTCTCCTGGCTCTCGACTATTGGTATCACGCTCGGCGTACTGGCACTGGTGACGGTGCTGTCGGTGATGAACGGCTTTGAGCGCGAGCTGGAAGGCAACATTCTCGGCCTGATGCCGCAGGCGCTGGTGACCAGCGACACCGGCAGCATCAATCCGCAGCAGATGCGCGCACAGGATCTCAAACTGCAGGGCGTGACGCGGATCGCACCGCTGACCACCGCCGATGTGGTGCTGCAGAGTGCGCGCAACGTGTCGGTGGGCGTGATGCTGGGCATCAATCCTGACGAACCGGATCCGCTGACGCCTTATCTGGTCAACACCCAGCAGAGCGTGCTGCAGCCGGGCCAGTATAAGGTCATTCTCGGTGAACTGCTGGCCTCGCAGCTGGGCGTGAAGCGCGGCGATCAGCTGCGCCTGATGGTGCCATCGGTCAGTCAGTTTACCCCGGTGGGGCGCGTGCCGAGCCAGCGCATCTTTACCGTTGCCGGTACCTATGCGGCCAATAGCGAAGTCGACGGCTATCAGATTCTGGTGAACCAGCAGGATGCCTCGCGCGTGATGCGCTATCCGCTCGGCAACATTACCGGCTGGCGCCTGTGGCTGGATAAGCCGCTGAATGTCGATGCGCTCAGCCAGCAGCCGCTGCCGCAGGGGCTGACATGGAAAGACTGGCGCGAACGCAAGGGCGACCTGTTCCAGGCGGTGCGCATGGAGAAAAACATGATGGGGCTGCTGCTCAGCCTGATCATTGCCGTGGCCGCCTTCAATATCATTACCTCGCTGGGCCTGCTGATCATGGAGAAGCAGGCGGAAGTGGCGATCCTGCAAACCCAGGGCTTAACGCGGCGGCAAATCGTCGCGGTATTTATGGTGCAGGGCGCCAGCGCCGGTATTATCGGTGCGCTGCTCGGTACGCTGCTGGGCGTGCTGCTGGCCAGCCAGCTCAACAATTTAATGCCGGTGATCGGCCTGTTCCTTGATGGCGCGGCGCTGCCGGTAGATATCAATGTCTGGCAGGTGATCACCATTGCGCTGGTCTCGATGGCCGTGGCGCTGCTGTCTACCCTTTATCCGTCATGGCGCGCTGCCGCCGTTCAACCCGCTGAGGCTTTACGTTATGAGTAATACCCCTTTGTTGCAGTGTCGTGACCTGTGCAAACGCTATCAGGAAGGCAGCGTGCAGACCGATGTGCTGCGCAATGTGGCTTTTAGCCTGCAGCCGGGCGAACTGACGGCCATCGTCGGCAGCTCCGGCTCCGGCAAAAGTACCTTACTGCACCTGCTGGGCGGGCTGGATGCACCGACCTCCGGTGACGTGGTGTTTGACGGGAAATCGCTCAACGCCATGTCATCGGCGGCCAAAGCAGAGCTGCGCAACCGGGAACTCGGCTTCATTTATCAGTTTCACCATTTGCTGCCGGACTTCAGCGCGCTGGAGAACGTAGCCATGCCGCTGCTGATTGGCAAAACCGGCAAAGCCGAAGCGGAAGCGCGCGCACGCGAGATGCTGGCGGCGGTTGGCCTGGAAAAGCGCGCGGCGCACCGGCCTTCTGAGCTGTCGGGCGGTGAACGTCAGCGCGTGGCGATCGCCAGGGCGCTGGTGAACCGGCCGCGGCTGGTGATGGCCGATGAGCCCACCGGTAACCTCGATGCGCGCAACGCGGACGCCATTTTTGAACTGCTCGGCGAGCTCAACGTGCAGCAGGGCACCGCGTTTCTGGTGGTGACGCACGACCTCAACCTGGCGAAGCGCCTGAGCCGGCAGATGGAAATGCGCGACGGCCAGCTGAGCGATCACCTGACGCTGGGAGCGATCTGATGGCGTCCTCTTTATCCCTGCTGCTCGGGCTGCGCTTCAGCCGCGGCCGGCGGCGCGGCGGCATGGTGTCGCTGATCTCCATCATCTCGACCATCGGCATTGCGCTTGGCGTGGCGGTGCTGATCATCGGGCTGAGCGCGATGAACGGTTTCGAGCGGGAGCTCAACAACCGTATTCTGGCCGTGGTACCGCACGGCGAAATTGAGGCGGTTAACCAGCCCTTTCGCAACTGGCAGCCGATGATTGCGCCCATCGAACAGGTGCCGGGCATCGCCGCGGCGGCGCCTTACGTTAACTTTACCGGATTGATTGAGAGCGGTGCGAAGCTGCAGGCGCTGCAGGTTAAGGGCGTTGATCCTCAGCAGGAGCCGCGGCTCAGCGCGCTGCCGCGTTTTGTCAGCGGCGATGCCTGGTCGCAGTTCAGCGCCGGCAGGCAGCAGATCATTCTGGGCGGCGGCATCGCCAAATCGCTCAACGTAAAGCAGGGCGACTGGATCACCATCATGATCCCGAATAATGATGGCGAGAACAAACTGCTGCAGCCAAAACGCATTCGTCTGCAGGTGAGCGGTATTCTGCAGCTGAGCGGCATGCTGGATCACAGTCTGGCGCTGGTGCCGCTGGCCGATGCGCAAAAGTATCTGGATCTGGGCGACAGCGTCAGCGGCATTGCGCTGAAGATGAGCGATCCGTTCCAGGCACAGAAGCTGGTGCGCGATGCCGGCGAAGCCACCCACTCCTATGTCACCATCCGCAGTTGGATTGGCACTTACGGCTATATGTATCGCGATATCCAGATGATTCGCGCCATCATGTATCTGGCGATGGTGCTGGTGATTGGCGTGGCCTGCTTTAATATCGTGTCGACGCTGGTGATGGCGGTGAAGGACAAGAGCAGCGATATCGCCGTACTGCGCACGCTGGGGGCGAAAGACGGCCTGATTCGTGCCATCTTTATCTGGTATGGCCTGCTGGCCGGGCTGCTGGGCAGCGTCAGCGGTGTGGTGGTCGGCGTGCTGGTGGCGCTCAATCTGACGCCGGTAATGCGCGTAGTGGAGCACCTTACCGGGCATCAGCTGCTGGCGGGCGATATCTATTTTATCGACTTTCTGCCGTCCGAGCTGCACTGGCTGGATGTGGCCATCGTGCTGGCAACGGCGATTGGCCTGAGCCTGATTGCCAGCTGGTATCCGGCGCGGCGTGCCAGCCGCATCGATCCTGCCCGCGTGCTGAGCGGTCAGTAAAGACAAAACACGCAGCCGCCTTCGCGGCTGCGCACATTTTCAGCGTCTGCGGCATGCAGCCGTCATACCCAGCCGCTATTATCGGGTCTGAGTAACCCGGAAAACACCCGCTGCGCGGCGTTCAGCGCCGCAGATTAAGGAGCCTTTATGCGCCAACCGCGCCGCCGCCTTCGACTCGCCCGCTACAAAAAGAACCGCCGCAAAGTGCATCAGCGCTTTCGCCAGCGCATCTTTGAGCGCGATCGTCAGGTCGAACTTGCCGCCCATCCGCAGCCGCACGTGGTGGTGCTGACCGGTGCCGGAATTTCGGCAGAATCCGGCATCCGCACCTTCCGCGCGGAAGATGGCCTGTGGGAAGAGCATCGCGTGGAAGATGTGGCGACGCCCGAAGGCTTTCGCCGCGATCCGGCGCTGGTGCAGGGGTTCTACAACGCGCGCCGGCGTCAGTTGCAGCAGCCAGAAATCCAGCCTAACGCGGCGCACAAAGCGCTGGCCGAACTGGAGCAGGTGCTGGGCGATAATTTCCTGCTGGTTACGCAGAATATCGATAACCTGCACGAGCGCGCCGGTAGCCAGCGCGTGCTGCATATGCACGGTGAGTTACTGAAGGTGCGCTGTGAGCACAGCGGTCAGGTGCTGGCGTGGACAGAGGACGTCGGTCCGGACGATCGCTGTACCTGCTGCCAGTTCCCGTCGCGGCTGCGTCCACACGTGGTGTGGTTTGGTGAAATGCCGCTCGGCATGGAGGAGATTTATCAGGCGCTGGAACAGGCCGATCTGTTTATTGCCATTGGTACCTCAGGCCACGTCTATCCGGCGGCAGGCTTTGTGCACGAGGCGAAACTGCAGGGGGCGCACACCGTGGAGCTGAATCTGGCCCCCAGTCAGGTCGGTAACGAATTCGCTGAAGCGCATTACGGCTTAGCCAGCGAAGTGGTGCCCGAATTCGTGCATACTTTTTTGCGCGGCTTGTATAAATAGTCAGCGTACTGCGCGTTTCCCCTCATCCCGGCCTTCTCCCGGCGGGAGAAGGGGAAAAACGCGCAGGATTTAAGTTCAGGCTGAATCCGGCACAAATGAACCCTCTCCCTCTGGGAGAGGGCAGGGTGAGGGCCAGGCCGCACAACCTCCACCTCAGAACCTCACCGTCCCGCTTTCAGCTTCTGGAACAGCGTTTCGTACTGCACGCTGGCGGCACCGACATCGTTCTGCCACTCGCCGTTTTTGATCACGTCAGCCGGCGGATAGAGTGACGGATCGCTGGCCACGTCGGGCGGCAGCAGCTTTCTTGCCGCCAGGTTGGGCGTCGGATAACCGATGGTTTCTGCCACTTTAGCCGCCACATCCGGGCGCAGCAGGAAGTTAATCAGCTTCAGCGCGCCCGCTTTATTTTTCGCATTCGCCGGGATCGCCAGGTTATCCATCCAGAAAATCCCGCCCTCTTTCGGCCAGATAATCTGCAGCGGCGTGCCAGCCTGGCGCGCCACCCAGGCGGAGCCATTCCAGATCATGCCGACGTTGACTTCGCCTTCCATAAACGGATTGCCGGGATTATCCGAGTTGAACGCCAGCACGTTCGGCATCAGCTTTTTCAGCTCTTCATAGGCGGCTTCAATCTGTTTTGGATCCTGCGTATTACCGGAGTAGCCGAGCTTGCGCAGCGCCATCTGGAACACTTCACGCGCGTCATCGGTCAGCAGCAGGCTCTGCTTATATTGTGGTTTCCACAGATCGGCCCATTGGGTCAGGTTTTTCGCATCCACCTCGTCGGTATTCACGCCAATGGCGGTTGCGCCCCAGATATAGGGAATGGAATAGTCGTTGTTCGGATCAAACGGCTTGTTAAGCAGGTCGGGATCGAGGTTGCGGAAGTTGCTCAGCTGTGACTTGTCGATCTTCTGCAGCATGCCCTCGTTGCGCATTTTGGCGATGAAGTAGGTCGACGGCACCACCAGATCGTAAGCGCCTGCTTTCCAGGTTTTCAGCTTGGCGTACATGCTTTCATTGGATTCATAGGTGGAATAAATCACTTTGATGCCGGTCTCTTTGGTGAACTGCTCCAGCAGCCCGGGCGGCACGTATTCGGTCCAGTTATAGAAGTAAAGCGTGTTGTTGTCATCCGCCTGAGCGCTTTGCATACCCAGTGCCAGCGCCCCAGCCGCCAGCCAGTGAGACCACTTTTTCATCGGTTATCCTCTATTTGGTTTTATCACGCAGCAACAGCTGACTGACTGCCACCAGCAGCAGTGACAGCAGCATCAAAATGGTAGCCAGCGCGTTCACCTCCGGCGACACGCCCACTTTCACCATGGAATAAATTTTCAGCGGCAATATTTCGAAGCCGGGACCGGTGACAAATGACGACACCACCACATCATCCATCGACAGGGTGAAACTCAGCAGCCAGCCCGCGGCCACTGCCGGCAGCGCCAGCGGCAGTAAAATCTTACGCAGAATAGTCACTTCGCTGGCGCCGAGATCTTTTGCCGCCTCCAGCATGCGCACGTCAAAGCCTTTCA
>NZ_JASEWO010000281.1:0-3532 GCF_030024295.1 Pantoea sp. Pa-EAmG | reverse complement strand
TCGAACTGGAAGCGATGCTGGAAAAACGCGTGAAGCGTCAGCTGCTGGATGAAATCCAGTCAATCTGCCCGCCACACGTTACCATCATGCAGGTACGTCAGGGTATCGCCAAGGGCCTCGGTCACGCCGTGATGTGTGCTCATCCGCTGGTCGGTGATGAGCCAGTCGCGGTGATTCTGCCAGACGTGATCATTGATGAGTACGAATCTAACCCAACCAAAGATAACCTGGCAGAAATGCTGACGCGCTTTGAAGAGAGCGGTCGCAGCCAGATCATGGTTGAGCCAGTTGCCGATGTCACCGCTTACGGCGTGGTTGACTGCCAGGGCGCAGAGCTGGCCCCGGGCCAGAGCGCACCGATGGTGGGCGTGGTTGAGAAGCCAAAAGCCTCGGAAGCGCCATCTAACCTGGCGGTAGTAGGTCGTTACGTGCTGTCTGCGGACATCTGGCCTCTGCTGGCGAAGACCCCTCCGGGTGCCGGCGGCGAAGTGCAGCTGACCGACTCCATCGCCATGCTGATGGAAAAAGAGACCGTAGAAGCTTACCACCTGACCGGCGTGAGCCACGACTGCGGTAATAAACTGGGTTATATGCAAGCTTTTGTTGAGTATGGCGTGCGTCATCCGGTGCTGGGCAAAGATTTCGCTCAGTGGCTCGACGGCGTTGCAGGCAACAAAAAGTAATTCATTAAACACAGGATAATTCAATGAAAGTCACTGTATTTGGTATCGGCTATGTCGGTCTGGTTCAGGCTGCGGTGTTGGCCGAAGTCGGACATGACGTTCTCTGTATTGATGTCGACGAAAAGAAAGTCGAAAGCCTGAAAAAGGGCATCATCCCAATTTTTGAACCGGGCCTGACGCCGCTGGTTATGTCTAACTATGAAGCGGGGCGTCTGAAATTCAGCACCAACGCAGAAGAGGGCGTAAACCATGGCGTAATGCAGTTTATTGCTGTGGGCACGCCGCCGGATGAGGATGGCTCTGCCGACCTGAAATATGTGACTGCGGTTGCGCGTACTATTGCGCAGCACATGAACGATCACAAAGTCGTCATCGACAAATCTACCGTACCGGTAGGCACCGCTGACCGCGTGCGCGCGGTGATGAGCGAAACGCTGAAGCAGCGTGATGCCAATATTGCGTTCGATGTGGTCTCCAACCCGGAGTTCCTGAAAGAGGGCGCCGCAGTTAACGATTGCATGCGTCCGGAACGTATCGTGGTGGGCACCGATAATGATGAAGTGGTCGAACTGCTGCGTGAACTGTACGAACCGTTTAACCGTAATCACGATCGCATGATTCTGATGGATATCCGCAGTGCAGAGCTGACCAAATATGCAGCTAACTGCATGCTGGCGACCAAAATCAGCTTCATGAACGAGATTTCCAACCTTGCGGAACGCCTGGGTGCTGACGTGGAAAAAGTACGTCAGGGCATCGGTTCTGATTCACGCATCGGTTATCACTTTATTTATCCGGGCTGTGGTTACGGCGGTTCCTGCTTCCCGAAAGACGTGCAGGCGCTGATTCGCACTGCAGAGTCAATCGGCTACACCCCGCGCCTGTTGCAGGCGGTAGAAGACGTCAACGATTCGCAGAAGAACAAGCTGCCGACGTTTATTAAACGTCACTTTGGCGACGATCTGCGTGGCAAGACGTTTGCGCTGTGGGGGCTGGCGTTCAAACCGAACACCGACGACATGCGTGAAGCCTCAAGCCGTGTGCTGATGGAAGCACTGTGGCAGGCAGGCGCAACGGTGCAGGCGTTTGATCCGGAAGCGATGGAAGAAGCCCAGCGCATCTACGGTCATCGTGACGATCTGAAGCTGTGCGGCACTAAAGAAGCTGCGCTGCAGGGCGCCGATGGTCTGGTGATCTGCACCGAGTGGCAGAACTTCCGTGCTCCGGATTTCGACGTGATTAAATCCTCGTTAAAACAACCCGTGATTTTTGATGGTCGTAACCTGTATGATCCGGAGCGTATCAGCAAACGCGGTTTCGTTTATTATGCAATCGGCCGCGGAGCGTCTATTCAAATTGTGTAATAAATGAGGGATGTATGAATTTTCTGGTCACCGGCGCGGCAGGATTTATTGGTTTTCACGTTAGTCAGCGTTTGCTGGCTGCCGGTCACCAGGTTGTTGGTATCGATAACCTGAATGATTACTACGATGTCAGCCTGAAACAGGCGCGCCTCGACCAGATTACCGCACATCCCGCGTTTACTTTTCTTAAAATGGACCTGGCAGATCGCCAGGCCATTTCTTCCCTGTTTGAACAGTATGCTTTTGCGCGTGTGATCCATTTAGGTGCACAGGCGGGTGTTCGCTATTCCATCGAGAATCCGCACGCCTACGCTGATGCCAACCTGATTGGTCACTTAAATATTCTGGAAGGTTGCCGTCATCATAAGATTGGCCACCTGCTGTATGCTTCATCGAGTTCGGTTTATGGCCTGAACCGTAAAATGCCGTTCTCCACGGATGATTCCGTTGATCATCCGGTATCACTTTATGCTGCGACGAAAAAAGCCAACGAATTAATGTCGCATACCTATTCACACCTTTACCAATTACCTACCACCGGATTGCGCTTCTTTACCGTTTATGGTCCGTGGGGCCGTCCGGATATGGCGCTGTTTAAGTTCACCCGCGCGATACTGGCCGGTGACGCGATTGATGTGTATAACCGCGGCCAGATGACACGTGACTTTACCTATATTGATGATATTGCCGAAGCGATTGTGCGTTTGCAGGACGTGATTCCGCAGGCAGATGAAAACTGGACGGTGGAAAACGGCTCGCCTGCCACCAGTTCGGCGCCGTATCGCGTGTACAATATTGGCAATAGTCAGCCTACCAGCCTGATGACTTACATTGAGTCGCTGGAAAAAGCGCTGGGGATTGAGGCGAAGAAAAATATGCTGCCGATGCAGCCCGGCGATGTATTAGGCACCAGTGCAGACACCCAGCCGCTGTATGACGCGATAAATTTCCGCCCGCAGACCAGCGTAGAGCAGGGCGTGCAGCATTTTGTTGACTGGTACCGCGACTTCTATCAGCAATAAGTCGCGATAAAAAAAGGAAGCCAGCGGCTTCCTTTTTTCTTACCCGGTGTAAAACAGAGCACAGCGCCAGGGCTGGCATGCTGCGAAGCACTGGTTCCTTACAGCAGGAAATCGTCCAGTTGTTTACCTTGTTCTTCAATCGCTTTTTTAATCACGGCTGGCGTACGTCCCTGGCCGGTCCAGGTACGGTTCTCACCGTTCTCGTCGACGTAACCATACTTCGCCGGACGTGCCGCGCGTTTGGCTTTACCTGGCGCTTTGGTTTCAGCTAATGCCTGCAGCAGTTCGTTTGGATCAATACCGTCTGCCATCAGCATTTCACGATATTGTTCCAGCTTACGGCTGCGCTCGGCATTTTCCGCCTGGGCAAGAGATTCTTCTTCACGACGTTCATTCACCACAACCTCAAGTTTTTCCAGCATCTCTTCCAGTGTTTCCAGAGAGCATTCCCGAGCTTGCGCGC
>NZ_JASEWO010000280.1:0-3557 GCF_030024295.1 Pantoea sp. Pa-EAmG | reverse complement strand
CTATGAGTTCATCGTGTATAGAAGAAGTGAGCCTTGAAGAAAACCACTGGTTTCGTATCGTCAGCGAATTACTGGAACGCGCTGATGTTACTATCAATGGCACACGCCCCTGGGATGTTCAGGTTAAGCACCCTGATTTTTTCAAACGTGTTTTGCAAGAAGGATCGTTGGGTTTAGGTGAGAGTTATATGGACGGCTGGTGGGATTGCGAACAGCTGGATGTATTTTTCCATCGCGTACTGAAACAACATCTGGACAAACAACTGCCTCACCATTTCAAGGATACATTGCGCATTGCTGCCGCGCGATTGACCAATTTGCAGTCGAAAAAACGCGCATGGATTGTCGGTAAAGAACATTACGATCTGGGCAATGACCTCTTTTCGCTGATGCTCGATCCTTTCATGCAATATTCCTGCGGTTACTGGAAAGACGCGGAAACGCTTGAACAGGCGCAACACGCCAAATTGGATATGATTTGCCGCAAATTGCAGCTCGAACCCGGTATGACACTACTGGATATCGGTTGCGGATGGGGTGGACTGGCGGAGTTTGCCGCGCGTCATTATGGCGTGAAAGTTCATGGCGTCACCATTTCCGCTGAGCAGCAGAAACTGGCACAGCAGCGCTGTGAAGGCCTGGATGTCACCATTCTGCTGCAAGACTACCGCGACTTGAATCTGCAATTTGATCGCATTGTTTCGGTTGGGATGTTCGAGCACGTGGGGCCGAAAAACTATGCCACTTATTTTGACGTCGCTGATCGCAACCTCAAACCAGACGGCATATTTTTACTGCATACCATTGGTGCCATCACCACGGATATGAACGTCGATCCTTGGATTGATAAATACATTTTCCCGAATGGTTGCCTGCCTTCTGTGCGTCAAATTGCTGATGCCAGCGAGAAACATTTCATCATGGAAGACTGGCACAACTTTGGCGCTGACTATGACACCACGTTAATGGCCTGGTATGAGCGTTTCCAGGCGGCCTGGCCACAGCTGTCAGAGAAGTACGGCGACCGTTTTAAACGCATGTTCAGCTACTATCTCAACGCCTGCGCGGGTGCTTTCCGTGCGCGTGATATTCAGCTGTGGCAGGTGGTATTCAGTCGCGGGAAGGATGGCGGATTACGTGTAGCACGTTGATTGTGCGTGAAACAAAAAACAAAGGCGCCGCGGGCGCCTTTTTTCTCTCTTTTATTCCGCGTCGTCGAGGTGAGCTAACGCTGCTGCTTCACGTTGCGCCAACACGCGTTCAACGGTTTCGACAATCGCCTGCGTGTGCGGGTCGATCTCAATGTTGACCTTATGCCCCAGCTTTTTGGCTCCCAACGTGGTGCGTTCCAGCGTTTCCGGAATCAGGTGCACGCAGAATTTGCTTTTCGTCACATCCCCAACCGTAAGGCTGATGCCGTCGATGCCCACAAAGCCTTTATGCAGGATGTATTTTATTTGCGATGCATCCTGCAATTTAAACCACACTTCACGGTTGTTTTCTGACTGGATAATTTTGCAAATTTCAGCCGTGGTCATAATATGGCCGGACATTAAGTGACCGCCAATTTCATCGCTGAACTTCGCCGCACGCTCAATATTCACGATATCACCAACCTGTAATTCACCCAGGTTAGTAATGCGCAATGTCTCTTTGATCAAATCAAAGCTGACGCGATCGCCCTCAATCGCTGTCACGGTCAGGCAGCAACCGTTGTGCGCAACCGATGCGCCCAGTGCCAGGCCGGGCAATAACTCTTCCGGCAAACGCACAATATGGGTACGAAACAGCTCTTTTTCTTCAACGGCGATAATTTCGGCCGTGCCCTGCACAATCCCAGTAAACATAATCTCAGCCTTGGTGAAGTTTGCCGTAGTTTATCACAGCTTGGCCTGCGGCGTTTAATTTGCCGGAGTTCAAACTTTACACAAATAACTTAACAAAATGCGATCAAAGTTTGGTGGAACAGAGTGCTCCCGTTACACTATGCCGCGCATTCTATGGGGATTTCACCCCACTCTCTTGATAATTTAAGCAGGTGTTACGTGCAGAAGTATTTAACAGAAGCGCGTCAATTGCTGGCCCTCGCGATCCCGGTCATCCTTGCTCAGGTGGCTCAGACGGCGATGGGTTTTGTGGATACCATTATGGCCGGTGCGGTGAGCGCCACGGATATGGCCGCCGTTGCTGTCGGCACCTCTATCTGGCTTCCCGCCATTCTGTTTGGTCATGGTCTTCTACTGGCTTTGACGCCAACCGTTGCGCAACTCAACGGTTCAGGGCGACGTGAACGCATCGCAGAACAGGTACGCCAGGGGTATTGGTTAGCCCTGGCCGTGGCGTTGCTGATCATGATTGTGCTGTGGAACGCGGGTTATCTCATCCATGCGATGCATGATATCGATCCGCAACTGGCGGCTAAAGCAGAGGGGTATCTGCATGCCTTATTGTGGGGCGCGCCTGGCTATCTCTTCTTCCAGGTCGCTCGCAACCAATGTGAAGGTTTGTCGAAAACCAAACCGGCGATGTTACTCGGTTTTCTGGGCCTGATGGTGAACATCCCGCTGAACTATGTCTTCATTTATGGCCATTTTGGCATGCCGGCGCTCGGCGGTGTCGGTTGCGGCGTGGCAACAGCCTCGGTGTATTGGGTGATGTTCATGGTGATGCGCTTCTGGGTGAAACGCATGGCCAGCATGCGCGATATTCGCATGAACACACGTTGGTCCGCGCCTTCAAAAGCCGTGCTAACGCGTCTGTTCACGTTAGGTTTACCTGTGGCGTTGGCGCTGTTCTTCGAAGTGACCCTGTTCGCCGTTGTGGCGTTGCTGGTTTCACCGTTAGGCATTGTCAAAGTTGCAGGGCACCAGATAGCGCTGAACTTCAGTTCGCTGATGTTTGTGTTGCCACTATCACTCGGCGTGGCAACCACCATCCGTGTCGGTTACCGTTTGGGACAAGGCTCCGCAGAGCAAGCACGTGTGGCGGCCTGGACCGGACAAGGTGTGGGGATCAGCATGGCCGCGATCACGGCGATCTTCACCGTGACGTTCAGAGCAGATATTGCGGCGCTCTACACCGCGAATCCTGAAGTGATTACGCTCGCAGCCCAGCTAATGTTGCTGGCCGCGATATACCAGTTCTCCGACTCTATTCAGGTGATCGGTAGCGGGATTTTGCGTGGTTATAAAGATACGCGGTCGATCTTCTTCATTACCTTTATTGCCTATTGGGTGCTGGGATTACCCGTTGGCTACATTCTGGCGTTGACGGACTGGGTCGTACCTAAACTGGGTCCGGCTGGATTCTGGTGTGGATTTATTGTTGGCCTGACTTCCGCCGCCATCATGATGATCTGGCGAATTCGACGTTTACAGCGCCTGCCCGCGCAGGTCATTTTGGCACGTGCAGCGCGCTAAGTGGCTGAAGGGGCCGTTATTTGGCCCCTTCTCGCTTAAAAAAACAGCGGGTCGCACAGATGCTGGTCAGTCGTCATGGAAATTCATTTTTTCCCTTGCCAGCATCGCGGCCTGCCGTTAATATTCGTCCCCGCTGTC
>NZ_JASEWO010000279.1:0-3601 GCF_030024295.1 Pantoea sp. Pa-EAmG | reverse complement strand
TAGGATTTATATGAAGCTGGGATCCGCCTGAGGATCCGGGTATGATGGGGATCCGGCCTGTACGGGCTCAGGGCGAACAATAATGCGGCAGCGCTGCGAGAAATCTGCAGGGATAAGCCCCTGCTTTCTTCTCAGAATTCACGTAGCGACGCCAGGCGGATAATCGGCGGAAACATGACACATACGGCACTCCTGCCGGGCCTGATCGGCCCGGAGGACGGCGACATCACCGGGCGGCTGCGCGAGTTCGTAAGCGATCGGGAAGCCTTCTCGGACAACACGTGGCAGCAGCTGCTCAGCGTGATGCGCATTGCCGGCCGCTGGGCGGCGGAGCACGGCCGGTCGCTGCTGCCGATGGCGCCGGCCGATCTGCGCGATTACCTGCTGTGGCTGCAGGCCTCCGGGCGCGCCTCCTCCACCATCAGCACGCACGCCGCGCTCATTTCAATGTTACACCGTAACGCCGGACTAATGCCGCCGAACACCTCTCCGCTGGTTTTTCGCGCGGTAAAGCGCATTAACCGTACCGCCGTTGTTCAGGGAGAACGGGCTGGACAGGCCATTCCGTTTCGTATTACTGACCTGCTGAAGCTGGATACTGCCTGGTCAAGTACCGATCGACTGCTGCAGACGCGCGATCTGGCCTTTTTGCACGTGGCTTACGCAACCCTGCTGCGCATCAGCGAGCTCGGCAGGCTGAGGGTTAGGGACGTGACCCGGGCATCCGACGGGCGCATCATTCTGGACGTGGCCTGGACTAAAACGATCGTGCAGACCGGCGGGCTTATCAAGGCGCTCGGCGAGCTGTCAACGACGCGCCTGACGGAATGGCTGACTCACTCCGGGCTGATCTCCCAACCGGACGCATATATCTTCGGGCCGGTGCATCGCTCAAATCAGGCCGTGGTCAGCACCGTTAATCCCCTCTCAACCCGCGCCATTGAGGATATTTTCGGCCGTGCGTGGCGCGAAGCCGGTTCTCCGGGTGAGGTGAAAGCCAATAAAGGCCGCTACCGGGGCTGGACAGGGCACAGTACGCGCGTTGGCGCAGCAGTCGATATGGCCATGAAGAAATACAGTACCGCGCAGATCATGCAGGAAGGAACCTGGAAAAAACCGGAGACGGTGATGCGCTATATCCGCCACGTGGATGCACACGCCGGTGCCATGGTTGATTTTATGGATAACCATCTTTCAGGCTGATGATGGCTGGTAGTGTGTTTAACAGATATCAGTTCTGATTGCGGAAGGTGTCTGCATAGTGCTGGAAAGTGCGCATGAGTGCATTGTTTCCTGCTGAAGCCATGGTGTGTGCGGGCTTTAGGACGGCCAGGATGCTGTAAGCGTCTTCATTAAAAAATCCCCGGGTGTAGACCAGTGCAGTATCACTCACCTGCCGGAACTGCACCCGCTGCCCGTTGAAGGGAACTATTGAAACAAGGTCCAGATGGATGTGGTAGATCTCAGAACTGATAATGGATTCAGGGCGATCGTAGCGGCAGTCACGGCCAAAATAGTCTGGCTTACGCCCGTAGCGTTTATACAGCTCAAAATCACGCAGTAAATCATCTGCGAGTTGTGGAGGCACATCCGGATGAGACGCAAAAAACGCGTGAAAGTAACGGTCGCAGGAATCCGGATTAAGACTGACGCTGAAGCTCACCAGGCGTTACTCAGTGACGGGTGCCGGCGGTGCGTGTTCCGTGCTCTGCAAGCCTGCGAAGGTGCATCAGGTTAATATTGCTTTCCTGGCGCTCGGCTTCACCGGTCATCTGCTGCAGCAAATCCTGCAGATCGCGCGCGGCTTCCCTTGCAAGTGAAACGGGGCGCAGATAGGCCTGTTGTGCAGTATCCGTCTTCCCCGCCATTTTTACGGCAGACTCGAGTGCGCGTAACTCGAGAAGCAGGATCGAGACCGACTCATGGATACTGTCCCCAATCCGGGTCGCTTCATCAAAGTCTGACATGCTGGCGAGGACATGGTAGGTGGTGCGAAGATCTTCGCGGACGCGCGCCAGGTCTTCCAGAGCCTGTGACAGCGGATAGGCTTGACCGATTACATCACTTATGCCTGCTGAACGTGTCCCCTGGGGCCATGCGTTTGATTTGCGAAAGTGCGCGTTGAACGCGGCCGCAATGTAAGGCATGTCACAGGCAAAGTTATTCAGGTTACTCATATCAGCTCCGGCTCCGGCTCCTCGGCGAGGTTTGTCATCATTTTACACCAACTGCATCGGACTGTCTCAGGGTTAAACAGACCGGAAGGTCTGACAGCCTCATAGAGTTGAACACTCTCTCTTGTGAGTGAATCTTCAAATATTGTGTGGTGTATAAGTGATTATAATCTGAACTGAAGTCTGTCCAGGCTGCTGGTAATATAGATTTCATTTACTGGCGCCTGGCATTATCCGGCGGCCTCACGTATGACATGAAGGAAAACGTAATGGCAGTCGATAAAAACGGATTTATCTCCCAGCCTGACTTCGGGGGATTTCAGCCTGCCTTCTCGCAGCTTGTCACTGACAGCGTGCATCAGCTTACCGCTGCGGTACCGGGCCTGATCCACAGCATCTATGTTTATGGCAGCCTGGCTGAAGGCAGGGCAATTGAAATGCAGTCTGATGCCGATCTTACCGTGATTTTCTCTCAGCAGCCGGGCGCGGACGCGTTTGAAAAAATAGCCGCGGCTAAATCTGCTCTTGAGAGTCATTATCCGGTAATCAGTAAAATCGATATCGACCCGGGCGTACTCGATAACGTTTTGCTGCCTGAGAACAGAGATCGCTGGGGATACTGGCTCAGACATCAGTGCGTGTGCGTTTATGGTGAAGACCTGCGAGAACGCTTTGAGCCTTTCAAACCCTCCAGAAAAATTGCGATTGCCGTCAACGGGGATTTTGTCACTGTACTGAATGATTACATATCCCGGATGAAACCCTCATTAGAGCCAATAAAGCGACATGCTTTGCAGCGGGCGGCTGCCCGTAAGGCTATTCGTTCTACAAGCATTCTGAGAGACGAAAATGATTCAGACTGGCCGGCAACGCTCGAGGAACACTGCATCAAGTTTAACGACAGGTATCCTGCCCTTGTGGAAGAGATGGACTATTTGCTGAGTATCAGTCAGCGCCCGCGCGGTGATATCATGGCTTTTGCCAGCAGAATTTCGACATTTGCGTACTGGCTGAACGCCGAATTCAGCACGCGAAATCGATAATCATCCAAGGTGATCCAATAATTTATACAGCTTGCAAAAATTCATCATTTAAAGCCCCTTCCCCGTGGTTGCCGGAAATTAAATGATGCAGCAGGGGATCCGTTGTACTGGCATGACGTTGCCATCCTGCACGCTTCAGCAGCGCATCGACAGCAGGAAGATCGGCGGTGATGCGTACAGCGAGAGGGGAGATCTGAAGCCCATCGTCATCGAATCCGGTTTCCAGATCGTTTTTCCTTAAAAAGACTCCCGGCACCTTCGGACTCAGTTTAACCGCGCGGCGCCCTTCCCATTTAGACTCGGTGAGAACGCCGTAATTAATACCCGTCAGCGTAATGGCGTGCATCACGTGCTGGAGGCGGAATAAATCATTCTGCGCCAGCA
>NZ_JASEWO010000057.1:0-23768 GCF_030024295.1 Pantoea sp. Pa-EAmG | reverse complement strand
CCTGTCGAACCCGAATCATCAGAATACGTAATAACAGGTTGCTGTGCAACAGGGGTGGATTTAATTTGCGTCTGATTCGATGCCACCGGAACGCCGCCCTGCGTGGCATCCGCTGCGGTTATCGCGTTACCACCGGTGATGGTCTGACCGTTACCGTTACCCACCTGTAACGTCTGCCCGGCGCTCAGGCTATAGGGCGCCGCGATATTATTGCGCTGTGCCAGATCGCGGAAATCATTGCCGGTAATCCAGGCAATATAGAACAGCGTATCGCCTCGCTTAACGGTGTAGGTTTCACCGCCGTAGCTGCCTTTAGGAATATTCCCATAATTGCGATTGTACACAATACGACCATTTTCGGTGGTCACATTATTATTGCCACTAACCATTCCACCTGCAGGCGCGGCTGATGGTGTACCACCGCTTAACATTCCACCACGCGGCATCGCCGGCACGGTGCTGTTCTGCGCGGCGATCATGCCGCCGCCTGTGGTGGGAGCTGCAGCCATACCGCTATCACCGCTGTTGCTGCCAATCTGGCTGATGGGGGCCTGTGTGTTGTCGCCAGAGCTACAGCCTGCCAGCCAAAAACCGACCAGTGAAAGTGCCGCCAGACGGCGTAATTGAAATACTGTGCTTCCCGTGCTCATTGATCCCCCGTGATGGCAATCCTGGATAAAACTGTGTGTCGACGTTGACCGCATGATTCACTAGCTGTGCCGTCAAAAACGCGCTTTCGCATTGATTAACAAGGATAGTAACAATATCAACTGCGCCATGCCATGTAACGATTGTGAAGAAATACGTAAGATGGCTTTATGCCAGATCGCCCTGAACCAGCGGCACAAAGCGCACCGGCTCAATCGTTTCTTCAATGATTTCACCACCCTGACGACGCAGGCGCTTAAGTACCTGCTGGTCCTCACCCACCGGCAGCACCATTTTGCCGCCTTCTCCCAGTTGCGCTATCAGCGCAGTCGGAATTTCTGGCGGTGCGGCAGTCACAATAATGGCATCAAACGGCCCCCGCGCGGCCCAGCCCTGCCAGCCGTCGCCGTGGCGTGTGGAAATGTTATGCAGATCGAGCTGCTTCAGGCGGCGTTTCGCCTGCCACTGCAGCCCTTTGATGCGTTCAACCGAGTAAACGTGGTTAACCAGATGCGCGAGAATGGCGGTCTGATAACCCGAACCGGTGCCAATTTCCAGCACGCGCGAAGTCGGGTTCAGCTCCAGCAGCGCCGTCATGCGCGCCACCATATAAGGCTGAGAAATGGTCTGGCCGTTGCCAATCGGCAGCGCCACATTTTCCCAGGCTTTATGTTCAAAAGCCTCGTCAATAAAGCGTTCACGCGGGACATCAGCGATGGCTTTCAGCAAATGCTCATCGTGAATACCCTGCGTGCGCAGTTGGGCCAGAAGCGTTTCGATGCGCCGGTTTACCATGCCGGGTTCACCTCAGCCTGGTACAGCCCGTCGCCTGCCCTCTTCCGCGCCGCGCCGGCGCCAGGATCAACCTGTCGTAATGTCTTCACGCCAGGGAACACGCCAATGCCGGGAGTCTGAATTCCATCATCGTTGCTGAGCCGTATCCGCATCTGATTCTGACCTTTTTCATTAACCGGTCCACCGACCGCCGCGCCCGTTTTGCGCCTTCAGCGGCGCAAGCGGTCCTGCGCTGGCGGCACAAGGATGTTTGCATTCTAGCGGTGAGGCGCGGGAAGTGGTAGGCGTAAATCACGCAACCGTCGGCAGTTGTCGCATCAATAAGCAGTCAAACGCAATGGCACCCAGTAAAAAGCCCGGCGAAAAGCCGGGCTGATTTATCACCTCAGTGACGATCAGGTAAGCTCACCGCATACAGATACCAGGCCGAGTGCGGCAGCCAGCCTTCCGCCCAGCGCCAGTCGTCATCCTTCCGTGTGACCGCATAACCTTCGTCAAAGGCGATACCGTCCGCCACCTGATTCGACGCGCCGGTGATGCCGTTGACGATACCGCCCGGCAGCGTGGTGTATTTCCACGAATTGAAGAACAGATAGCTGATGTGACGATAGCCGCTGCCGGTCAGCATACTGACGTCGTACGGATTATGACCGAGGATCCAGTTGAGCTGATCCCAGGCATAGCTCTGCAGCTGCTGCGTAAAGGCTTTATCGTCCGCGAACAGCGGCATCGCCTGACGGGCGGCGGCGGCCAGCGACGCGATACGCGCGTTTTCGCCCTGCCACCACGGCGCAGCTTCGCTGTCGTGCGGGAAGAAGAAGCTGGTGCGCTTCACGCCGTCTTTCAGCTGAATCAGCTGGCGCGCATAGCCAAACGGGTTATTGCTCTCTTTGGTGACCGCCAGCTCAAAGCCCAGCGAGCGTTTTACCGTCTGGCGGATGTTCGCCTGCTGCGCCTGCGGCGCGATGCGCGCGTACTCCAGCAGCGCGATCACCGGCAGACCGGCATCGGACGGATGGAAGAACGGGCGTTTTTCGCCGTCGGCACGCCAGTAGTCATGCCAGTTATCCAGCGACGTCAGTCGCGCCATCAGGCTCTCCGCGCGCTGCTGCGCCGCAGCCAGATAGACCGCTTTTTGCGAGGCGCGATACAGCTCGGTAGCCGCCAGCAGCGCGGTATAATCATCCACAATGTTCTCTTTGCCGTCATTCACCATGCGCAGGTTATTTTTCTGCAGGAAGGCGAAGGCATCTTCTGCGGTTTGCAGATACTGCTGCCGCGTGAAATTGCCGTCATTCTCCATGGTGCTGGCCAGCGCCAGCGCGGCAATTGACATGCCGGCACCGGATCGGAAGCTGGCCTGCCACGCCAGCGGGCCGACCGCCTCTTCTTCAACAATGGTGGAATCTGACTCCTTCTCTTTAATCTGCGTGCGCCAGTTGGGATTGGCGATCACCCGGTCCTGAGCCAGCTTCTCTTTGCCCGGCGACGAGATCGCCTGGAAGAAGGATTCACCCGGCCGCTTCATGCGCACCAGGAAATCGGCACCGTACAGCCCTTCGTCGAGCATGCGCCGGCGATACTCATCAAAGTTCGGGTTATCCCGCGCCCCGAGATTTTGATAACCGCGCAGTAAACTCCACGCCACCAGCGGCGCCTGCTGCGGATTGAAGTAAGAGGTCAGATTCTGGTGCGACAGGTGCACGCCGTAATCGCCGGTGGCGTCATACCAGCCGCCGTGGACGTCAACCGTACCGCTGCCGGTGCCCGGTGGCAGCGGCAGTTTGCGGTCCGCCTTATCGAACAGGCCGGTGACGCGCTGGCTTTTGAAATAGGCAATCACATCGGACAGCGTATAGCGCTCGAGCAGATCGGCACCAATAATGAACGGCCCGGAGCGCACATCGCCGTCGCTGCTGGTGGTTTGCAGCACGTAGCGGCCCGGCGTTTGCCAGCCGGAGAAATCGGCACGATAGAAGGTGCGATCGCCCCAGCCCGGCACGTCACCCTGCGGCTGCAGCGTGCCGCTCAGCACCGCTTTATTGGTCTCATTATCCAGCAGGGTAAATTTCACCGGCGGCTTAGCGCGCGAGTCGCCGGTCAGCTGCACGATAGCGTTTTTCGGCGCGGCAACATCGTAGCCGACCTGATTGATTAAAACGTGGGTTTCGGCGTGCGCCAGCCCGGCCAGTAACAGCGCTGCGGTCAGCGCGGAGAAGCGAATCCTCATGGTCATCATCCTTAGTGTCGTGAGTGATTGAACAGGCTAAAAGGGGCAATCATCATGAATTTGACGTCCTTTTCATCCTGGAAAACGTTGCCATAGCCGCCGCCCCAGCTGGGGTTATCGCTATGGTTGTTGTAGGCGGTGAGATGCAGCTTAAATACCGTGTCTTTGGCCCAGCCGGACTGCACCTGCCACACCAGATCGCCGTTGATGGCGGTTTCCGTCAGGCGCTGCTGCTGCGACCAGTCGCCGCCGCGCGCCGGTTTACCGTCCCAGCCCCAGGCAAACGAGCCACCGATGCTGACGCCCGGCCAGACGATGTCGCTGAGATCGATCATCAGGCCCGCGAACAGCGCTTTTTCGCCGTCGGCGTTGAAGTCAGAGCGCGAATCCCACCACATATCGATGCGGCCCGCGGAGTTGGGATAGATCGGCGTCATCGCCACGGTGTAGTAACCCTGTTTACCCGGTGCGTGTACTGCGCTGCCCTCGAGCCGGAACTGGTAGCGATCCCACTGGTACGCCAGCGTCAGGCCCTGCTGCCAGGCAAACTCATCGTAAACATCATGGCGACCGGTACGATCCTGCGAGCCGTAGAACTGCCAGCTGACGCTGAACGGGTTATCCCACAGCGTGGTCTGACGTGCCGCTTTGGCGAAATATTTGTCGAGATAATGCGGAGATTCACCCCACGCCAGCTCCAGCGTGTTGCCGTTTTTGAAGTCATACTTCGCGCCCAGCGAGTGCAGATAAGGAATGCGTGTTTGCCGATCGATTTCGCGAAACTCGTACATTTTGCGATACCACGGTGCTTTGTACTTGTTGGCACCCATCCACGACAGCGACAGCGCGCCGGCAGCGCCATAGTCATAGACCGCCCCGACTTCCACGCCCTGGTAGGTGCCTGGCAGAAATCCCCATTGGGTGCCAAGCAGCGTCTGACCGCTCGGCTGGATATAACCGGCCCGCAGCCAGTAGTCGCCGGCTTTGAGTTTCAGTGCGGCACGGTAGAGATCCAGTCCGCTACGTTCGCCAACGCCACGGTCTTCCCACATCGAAGGTCCGTGACTGAAGCTGATCTCGTTGGGATGCGCCGGGCTGCCTTCAAACAGATCCCAGGTGGCGAAGGCCGCCACATCAATGCCCACGGTATCGGCCAGATAGCCGGACTGATAATCGAGCGCGCCGGTCAGCGTGCTGTGATGCAGGTTGGTCTGATAGTGCTGATAGTGCGTGCTGTGCGGATCGAGATCTTTACGCTCACGGTGGCGCTGCCAGTAATAGACGGTGCCCTCCAGCGTGCTGTCTTCAACAAATCCTTCCGCCAGCGCCGGCGGTGCCGCGCCCAGCATCAGGGTGGCCAGCGGCAGCAGCGCTGCCTTTTTTCTCCTGGTGAATGTGTTCATGACCTTTCCTTAAGGTGCACGCGGCCCTGCGAAGCAGCCGCATGCGATTTCCCTGTTTTGGTGTTAACGAATCAGCGCATCAGGCGCCGGTTTTATTCACGCTGCGCAGCGTCCAGCGGCCGTAAATCAGCGTCAGAATGAATGGGGTGAGGAAAGCCACGGCAATTGCCGCCACTTCATAGATCATCTTCGACTCGGGGCCTTCGAACAGGCCGAGTTCAAACACGTTCAGCACCGGCAGGAAACTGTAGGTTTTTACCTGCAACAGCCCGGTGATGCCACCGCCGAGCGCCGCGCCGATGCAGCCGAAGATAAACAGCATGCGGTACTTGAGATTGACGCCGTACAGCGCCGGTTCGGTGATGCCAAAGAACGCTGACAGCGACGCCGAGATTGCAATCTGCCGGTCGCGCAGGCTGCGGGCGATGAAGATCGCGCCGGTAACCGCGCCAAACTGCCCCATCACCGCCGACATAAACATCGCCATGATGGTGTCGTAGCCCTGCACCTGAATATTGATCAGCGCCAGCGGGATGATGCCCCAGTGGACACCAAACACCACGAACAGCTGACCAATGCCCGCCAGCAGCGCGCCGGAGATCATCGGGCTGAGCTGATAGAGCCAGCTGTAGCCGCTGGCGATGCCGACGCCAACGTAATCTGCCAGCGGGCCAATCACCGTGAACACCACAAAGCCGCAAATCAGCAGCGACAGGCACGGCACAAACACCAGCGCTGCCACCTCGGGGATCCACTGTTTCAGTCGGTGCTCAACCTTGCTCAGCAGCAGCACCGCCAGAATCGCCGGAATCACCGCGCCGCCGTAAATCTTCAGGCTGATGCTCAGGCCGAACAGCGTAAAGTGCGCCGGCAGATCCGGCTGGGTGAGCGGAAACACCATCGCCGCCGTCAGCGCCAGCGCGGTGAAACGGCTGGCACCGAAACGGTCTGCCGCGGTAACGGCAATAAACAGCGGCAGGAAGACAAACACGCCGCTGGCCAGCGCGTTGAACATGGCGAACAGCAGGTCATCGTCCGCCACCCAGCCCTGCGTCTGCAGCAGCACCATGATGCCTTTGATCACCCCGATGCCGGCCAGTACGCCAATGTAGGGCGTAAAGATAGCGCCGAGCGTGGCCAGCATTTTGCCCGCAACGCCGCGCTCGTCTTTGCCGGGCTTCACCGGCTCGGCCACCGGCGCTGCGCCCTGCTGCATCGCCTGATACAGCTGTTCGACCTGCGGCCCGACCACAATCTGCAGCTGTCCGGACGCGTTCACCACGCGGATGACGCCCGGCAGGTTACTGATGGCCGGCATATCGACACTGGCCAGATCGTTTATCGTCAGCCGCAGTCGCGTGGCGCAGTGTGAAATATGGCTGATATTATCGTCGCCGCCGACCTGTTCCCTGATGGCCTGCGCCAGCTTCACGTAATCGAGTTTCATTGTTGTTATCCTTATGGCTCGCGCCCGGCGTTAGTCGTAATCACCCGGTTTGGTTTTGCTCTTCATCGCCACGCCAAAATCAGTGAATATGCGCTGCGGCAGATTATTGCCTTTGGCTTCAGCGATGTGATGCGCGAGGATCTGGAACGGAATCACCATCAGCAGCGGCGCCATCCATTCGCTGACCTCCACGCCGAGTGCCAGCGTGCGCGCATCATCGCTCTCCCCGAGACACAGACTCCAGACGTGCGGTGTCACGCGCTGCTCATACTGGCGCAGCAGCTGCAGGCGTTCGCGCACCGGCGCCTCGACGTCGATGAAGAACAGCCGGTGCTGCGGATTGATTTCGAAATAGGGGCCATGCATAAACGCTTCCAGTTCAATGCCCTGCGACGGCACGCGCACCGTTTCGCTGAATTTGGTCTCCATCTCTTTGATCACGCCAATCGCCGGACCAAAGCCAATCGAGATAAAGCGTGGCGCCGCAGTGAGATCGTCCTGCCAGCGCTGCCAGAAGCGCTCGGTGCGGGCGATGATGTCCGGAATCGCGTCGACGCCGCGCTGCAGTTGCGCCAGCGCCTGCTGCTCCTGTTCTGCGCTGAGGCGACCGCTGTGGCGCGCGCTGTGCACGCCAATCAGCATCAGCGTCAGAATCGTGGCGACATAGCCTTTAGTGACATAACCGACACGCTCCTCGCCGTTCATGATGTCTACGGCGTGATCCACCGCCTGCGCCAGCGGACTGGTGATTTTGCTGGTGATGCCCCAGGTTGCCACGCCGTGCTGTTTTTTCAGCGCGTCGATCGCTGCCAGCGTCGAAGTGCTCTCGCCGCTCTGTGAAATCGCGATCACCAGATCGGTCGCCGGATCCCACTGCTCGTAGTGCTGAAAATGAAACGGCTCCTGCACGCTGATGCGTACGCCGGTCAGTTGCTCAACGTAATATTTGGCGCTGAGCGCGGCGTTGATGCTGGAGCCGGTGGCCAGAATCAGCACTGTTTTCGCCTTGCCCAGCACCGGTAATCCCTGCGGATAGCACGCCAGCAGATGGCTCAGCACCTCGGGTTGCTGGTGGATGTAGGTCATCATGGTGGGTTTCATTACCGCTCCTTAAACTGTTTTCCCGCCAACCTGAAAACGTTTTCAGGTTGTGAGCCAACTTATTTAATGGCGCATATTAAGTCAACGTGAGGATCGTGAAATTGCGATCGCGCTAACAAAGCGCAACGAAAGCAGGCGGAACGTTTAAGGGGAGAAGATCAGGCGGATTCGCCGGGGATCAATACCGGCTTTAGCGGTGTGCTGCAGCGCGCGTGCGGGCTTAAGCTGCCGTCCAGCTGCGCCATCATCATGGTGATAATGTTTTGCCCCAGCTGCGGATTCTGGTGATCGACACTGGTCAGGCGCGGGATAAAATACTCGCTGCCGGGGAAGCGCTCGCAGCTGATGACCGCTACCTGCTCAGGCACGTCAATGCCGCGATCGCGTAACGCGCGGATCGCGCCCATCGCCACGCGATCGTTGATTGCCACCAGCGCCTGCGGTTGCTCTGCCTGCTGCCACAGCGTATCAATCGCCTGATAGCCGTGTTCAGGATAGAAGTTATTCAGGCAGATCCAGCTGTCGCGCGGCGTAATGCCGGCCTGCTGCAGCGTGGCGTGGAAATGACTGACGCGCTCGCGCGTCACCCACACTTTGCGCGAACCGCCAATAAACGCGATATCACGCAGGCCGCGCGCCAGCAAATGATTCACCGCCAGCCCGACGCAGTGCTGCTGGTCGCGCATCACGCACGGCCATCGGCCAGCAGGATGCGGCTGCCCCACCACCACCACCGCCATTTTGTCCATCAGCGATTCCAGCAGCGTCAGGTAGCCGGCCGGAATCGGCGCATAGTCGCTGTGGCCGCCGAGCACGATCACCCCATCGATCTGGCTATCGATAATCGACTGAAAAATCGCGCTTTCGTCATCGTCGTGCTGAGGGCTGCGGTTGGCCGACTGGGTATCGTACAGGGTGATTTTGTAACCGATGGCCAGACAGGCCTGCTGAATCTGCGCCACCAGCGTGACGAAGTAAGGGTTAGTGATGTCAGAGACAATCACCGCGAGGGTGTAGCTCTGGCGCGATATCATGCCGCGCGCCATCAGGTTGGGGCTGAACTGATGCTCGGCGATCACCTGTTCCACCCGCGTGCGGGTTTTTTCCGATACCCACGCATGCTTGTTGAGCACGCGCGAGACGGTAGTGATCGACACACCGGCGAGTACGGCAATATCCTTGATGGTGAGATTTTTGCTCATCGTCGCCGGGTTCGCTTATTCGTCGCCGAGCGGGGCCGCCGCGCCGTTGCTCAGCAGCTCACGCACTACGCTGGTGGCAAAACTGCCGGCCGGCAGCCAGAACTGCAGCTCGAGCGTGACGTCATCCCACCAGTTCCATTGCAGATCTTTCGGCACCACCAGCATGGCGCGCCGCGCCGCATCGACGCGTTCACGCTCCAGCAGGCCCAGCAGATCGGCCACGCCCGCCAGCTGCTGCTGTTCAAACGCCAGCGTTTCGCCCTGAGTGCCCAGCTCGCCGCGTCCGGCCAGCGGTGCGGTGATGCGCAGCTCGTGGTTATCCAAACGCTGCTGCAGCGCAGGTAACTCGTCCGTCTGGGCAACAAACCAGCTGCCGCGCCCGCTGAGCTGCAGCGCATCGCCGGGCTGCACGCGATCCAGCGCACCGTCACGCTGCAGGCGCGCGCTGGTCAGCTGATTGAACAGCTGGCTGCGCGCCGCCGACAGCAGAATGCCTTTCATACTGCGGTCGCGTGGACGGAATTTCTCCTCTGCCCACAGGCGCGCCTGCGTCAGGTTATTGCCGCCGCGGCCAAAGCGCTGTTCGCCAAAGTAGTTGGGCACACCCTGCTGCTGAATTCGCTGCAGCCGCGATTCCACCTGCGCGCGATCGGACACCTGACGTACCACCAGACGAAACGCATTGCCCGCCAGCGCGCCGGTGCGCAGTTTACGCTTGTGGCGAATCACCTGCAGGATCTCCACGCCTTCCAGCTGGAAGCCGGCAAGGTTGGGCATCGCCGTGCCCGGCACGCGGAAGCACAGCGTCTGCTCGGTGACTGCATGGCGATCTTTCATGCCGGCATAGCTGAGATCGCGCTGATGCACGCCGAGAAATTTGGCGATTGCCTCAGCGACAAAACGCGTGTTGCAGCCAATTTTACGGACGCGCACCAGCAGCTGCTCGCCTTCGCCGTCATAGGGATAGCCGAGATCTTCAATTACCACGAAATCTTCGGGACTGGCTTTGATCACCCCGGTAGCAGCGGGCACGCCGTGCAGGTAGAGCAGCTCACTCATGCCCGATCGGCCTTCACCAGCAGCGCCACGGCTTCGCAGGCAATGCCTTCACCGCGACCGGTGAAGCCCAGCTTCTCGGTGGTGGTGGCTTTGACGTTGACATCATCCATGTGGCAACCGAGATCTTCGGCGATGTTGACGCGCATCTGCGGCACGTGCGGCAGCATTTTCGGTGCCTGAGCGATGATGGTGACATCGACGTTGCCGATGCGGTAGCCCTTCTGCTGGATGCGACGCCAGGCTTCGCGCAGCAAACCGCGGCTGTCGGCGCCTTTGAATGCCGGATCGGTGTCCGGGAACAGTTTGCCGATGTCGCCCATCGCCACCGCGCCCAGCAGCGCGTCGGTCAGCGCATGCAGCGCCACATCGCCGTCAGAATGCGCAATAAAGCCCTGTTCGAAGGGAATACGCACCCCGCCAATCACCAGCGGACCTTCGCCGCCAAACGCGTGCACGTCAAAACCGTGACCGATACGCATCATGCGTGCTCCTTTAACTGAATCTGAGTGAGATAGAAGGCCGCCAGCGCCAGATCTTCCGGCCGCGTTACCTTAATATTGTCGCTGCGTCCGCTGACCAGCTCAGGATGATAGCCGCAATACTCCAGCGCCGAGGCTTCATCGGTGATGGTCGCGCCTTCATTGAGCGCGCGCGTCAGGCAGGCGGTCAGCAGCGCATGCGGGAAAAACTGCGGCGTCAGCGCATGCCATAAGTCATCGCGTTCGACGGTATGCGCAATGGCACCTTTGCCGGGCTCCGCGCGCTTCATGGTGTCGCGCACCGGTGCCGCCAGAATCGCGCCGACTTTGCTGTGCTCACGCACCGCCAGCAGACGCGCTAAATCATCAGGATGCAGACACGGCCGCGCCGCGTCGTGCACCAGCACCCAGGCGCTGTGGCGGATGGTCTGTAATCCGGCCAGCACCGACTCGGCGCGGGTTTCGCCGCCGGTGACGCGCAGCACGCGGGCATCCTGCGCCAGCGGCAGGCTATCGAACCAGCCGTCATCCGGGCTGACTGGCACCACCACCTGCTTTACCGCCGGATGCGCCAGCAGGCGCGCCACGCTGTGTTCGAGCAGGGTTAATGGACCGATAGTGAGATACTGCTTCGGACAGGCGGCCTGCATGCGGCTGCCGATACCGGCAGCCGGCACCACGGCAATCACATCCGCAGAGGAAGAGAGCTGATTCATGGTTTATCGTTGTTGGTTCTGCGCCGCTTGTTGCGCATTACGTTTGTTTTGGTCTGGCACCAGACGATAGAAAGTCTCGCCAGGCCTGATCATGCCCAGCTCGCTGCGTGCGCGTTCCTCAATCGCCTCTGAACCGCCATTGAGATCGTCAATTTCGGCAAACAGCTGATCGTTACGCGCTTTGAGTTTGGCGTTATTCGCCTGTTGTGACGCCACGTCTTCGCTGACGCGCGTGTAATCATGGATACCGTTCTTGCCCAGCCACAGGGAGTATTGCAACCATCCCAGCAGCACGAGCAGCAGTAACGTCAGTTTTCCCATCCCCGCCCCCTGAAAAACGGCTCAATCATCCCATAACTTGACGCCGGACTCCACTGCGGCAGCGAAAATGGCGCGCAAGCAGATTTGTCTGGACAAATAATGACGGGGAAAGCGCCGGACGGCAGGTAAAGTTTTGTAACCTGCCGATGCGTTTGCACATCAGCGCCGGATTACCAGCCGGAGAGAAAGGAGAACAGCAGCCAGAACAGGCACACCACCACCAGGGCGGTGATCAGGCCGCTCCACCACAGCCGGCCACGCAGCATCAGGCTGAGCACGATGCCAATCAGCACCGAAACCGGCAGCAGCGCAAGGAAAAAAGGCCAGGTGTAGAGAAAGAAAAACAGCGTGTTAGAGCCGTACAGCAGAAACGGGATGCCCAGCGCACACCAGTACGAGAGAAAGCCGATCACGCCGCCCGGCAACGATGAGCGTGGCTCATCCGGGGTGCGTTCATCTTTGCGTGCCAGCATGGGGGTAACGTTCTGCATAGAGATCCTGTTGACGCTAAAGCGCGGCAAACCGTGAGATTTGCCGCTGTCGGTTCAGGATCTGATGATATCGTGGTGGCGCAGCAGGTCTAACAATTGGCCGGTCAGTTTTGTAACCAATTGTTCACCATCCAGCTGGATTTCCGGCGCGTCCGGCGCCTCATAAACGCTGTCGATACCGGTGAAGTTACGCAGCTCACCGGCACGGGCTTTTTTATACAAGCCTTTCGGATCGCGCGCTTCGCACACCGCCAGCGGCGTATCGACGAACACTTCGATAAACTGCCCGTCAGCCAGCAAATTACGCACCATCTGGCGCTCGGCGCGGTGCGGCGAGATGAACGCCGTCAGCACCACCAGTCCGGCATCCACCATCAGTTTCGCCACTTCGCCCACGCGCCGGATGTTCTCTTTGCGGTCGTCATCGCTGAAACCGAGATCGCGGCACAGGCCGTGACGCACATTGTCGCCATCCAGCAGATAGGTGCTGACGCCCAGCCGGTGCAGCGCCTGCTCCAGCGCCCCGGCTACGGTCGATTTACCCGAGCCTGACAGCCCGGTAAACCACAGCACCACGCCACGATGGCCGTGCTGCTGTTCGCGTTCAGCGCGCGTGACCGGATGGTCATGCCACACCACGTTTTCGTCGTGCTGCGCCATTACTGACCGCCCAGCAGGTCGCGTGCGTTCCAGTGCGGGAAGTGACGGCGCACCAGCGCGTTCAGCTCCAGCTCGAAATCACTGTACTGGCCAGCCTGACTGCGCGCGGCGCTCAGCGGCTGATGGATCATGCCGGCACCGACGGTCACGTTGCTCAGGCGATCGATAAAGATCATGCCGCCGGTCACCGGGTTCTGCTGGTAAGCATCCAGCACCATCGGTTCATCGAAGGTCACTTCTACCAGACCGATGCCGTTGAGCGGCAGGCTGTCGACCGCGCGTTTTTCCAGCGTATTGATCTCCACCTGATGGAGAATCTTTTCGATGCGGCCACGCGCTTTCTTGCCGGCAATTTTCACTTCATAGCTTTGTCCCGGCTGCAGCGGCTGTTCCGCCATCCACACCACGTCGACGGTCGCGGACTGCACCGCCTGCAAATCGGCTGCGGCATCCACCAGCAGATCGCCACGGCTGATGTCGATCTCATCGTTCAGCACCAGGGTAATCGCCTCACCGGCGGCCGCCTGCTGCAGGTCGCCATCAAAGGTGACGATACGCGCAACGCTGGATTCCACACCGGACGGCAGCACTTTTACCCGCTGGCCGACGCTGACCACGCCCGACGCCAGCGTACCGGCATAGCCACGGAAGTCGAGGTTCGGCCGGTTAACATACTGCACCGGGAAGCGCATCGGCTGCGTGTCGACCACGCGCTTCAGCTCTACCGTCTCCAGCACGTCGAGCAGCGTCGGGCCGCTGTACCACGGCATGGTTACGCTCGGGGTGGCGACGTTATCGCCTTCCAGCGCCGACATCGGCACAAAGCGGATATCAAGATCGTCCGGCAGCTGCGCGGCAAAATCGAGGTAATCCTGTTTGATCTGCTCGAAGGTCTCCTGGCTGTACGCCACCAGATCCATCTTGTTGATCGCCACCACCAGATGTTTGATGCCCAGCAGCGTGGCGATAAAGCTGTGGCGACGGGTCTGATCCAGCACGCCTTTGCGCGCATCGATCAGCAGAATCGCCAGATCGCAGGTTGAGGCACCGGTCGCCATGTTGCGGGTGTACTGCTCGTGCCCCGGCGTGTCGGCGATGATGAACTTGCGCTTCTCGGTGGAGAAATAGCGATAGGCCACATCGATAGTGATGCCCTGCTCGCGCTCGGCCTGCAGGCCATCGACCAGCAGCGCCAGATCGAGTTTCTCGCCCTGGGTGCCGTGGCGTTTGCTGTCATTGTGCAGCGACGACAGCTGATCTTCATAAATCTGGCGCGTATCGTGCAGCAGACGGCCAATCAGCGTACTTTTGCCGTCGTCGACGCTGCCGCAGGTGAGGAAACGCAGCAGGCTTTTGTGTTGTTGCGCGGTCAGCCAGGCTTCAACGCCGCCCTGCTCGGCAATCTGTTGGGCAATAACGGTATTCATCGGCGTCTCCTTAGAAATAACCCTGACGTTTTTTCAGTTCCATCGAACCGGCCTGGTCGCGGTCAATCACGCGCCCCTGACGTTCACTGGTGGTGGAGACCAGCATCTCTTCAATGATTTCCGGCAGCGTCTGCGCCTCGGATTCCACCGCGCCGGTCAGCGGCCAGCAGCCGAGGGTACGGAAACGCACCATACGCTGCTTAATCACTTCACCCGGCTGCAGGTTGATGCGATCGTCATCAATCATCATCAGCATGCCGTCGCGCTCCAGCACCGGGCGCGGTGCAGCCAGATACAGCGGCACGATTTCGATGTTTTCCAGGAAGATGTACTGCCAGATATCCAGCTCGGTCCAGTTGGAGAGCGGGAACACGCGAATGCTTTCGCCTTTGTTGATCTGGCCATTGTAGTTGTGCCACAGCTCCGGACGCTGGTTTTTCGGATCCCAGCGGTGGAAACGATCGCGGAACGAATAGATACGCTCTTTGGCGCGCGACTTCTCTTCGTCACGGCGTGCGCCACCGAATGCCGCATCAAAACCGTATTTGTTCAGCGCCTGCTTCAGGCCCTCGGTTTTCATGATGTCGGTATGTTTGGCGCTGCCGTGCACGAACGGGTTAATACCCATCGCCACGCCTTCCGGGTTACGGTGCACCAGCAGCTCTGCGCCCATCGCTTTCACGGTGCGATCGCGGAACTCGTACATTTCACGGAATTTCCAGCCGGTATCAACGTGCAGCAGCGGAAATGGCAGCGTGCCCGGATAAAAGGCTTTACGCGCCAGATGCAGCATCACCGAGGAGTCTTTACCGATGGAGTACATCATCACCGGATTGCTGAACTCGGCCGCCACCTCGCGGATGATATGGATACTCTCTGCCTCCAGCTGGCGCAGATGAGTAAGACGATTTTGGTCCATAATTTTTCCTCAAGCCAAATTGACAACGGCGGACTCGCGAGCCCCCTGCTGTGCCGAATGTTGGAACCAGGCAAGTTGCCCGTGCAGATTCACCACTTCGCCAATCACTAATAGCGCTGGCGTCGGCGCGGCAGCTGCCAGCGCCTCGAGTTGTGCTAAGGTGCCGGTCAGCACCTGTTGATCCTGGCGCGTGCCGCGACCAATCACCGCCACTGGCGTTGACGGCGCGCGGCCGTGTTCGATCAGCCCGGCGGCAATTTCCGCCGCTTTCACCGTGCCCATGTAAATTGCCAGCGTCTGACGCGCGCGCGCCAGCGACGGCCAGTCGATACCGTCGCCGTCGGCGCGGCAGTGACCGGTAATAAACAGCACGCTCTGGGCATAATCGCGGTGGGTTAACGGAATACCGGCATACGCGGTAGCACCCGCGGCCGCGGTGATGCCCGGCACCACCTGGAACGGAATGCCCGCCGCCTGCGCCGCCTGCAGCTCTTCGCCGCCGCGGCCAAAAATAAACGGATCGCCGCCTTTCAGGCGCACCACGCGCTTGCCCTGCTGCGCCAGCGTCACCAGCAGCTGATTGGTCTCTTCCTGCGGCACCGAATGGGCGCCGGCGCGTTTGCCGACGCAGATACGATCGGCATCGCGTCTTACCAGCTCCAGCACCTCGTCGCTGACCAGATGGTCATACAGCACCACATCGGCCAGCTGCATCACCTGCAGCCCGCGCAGCGTCAGCAGACCGCTGTCGCCTGGTCCTGCACCGACCAGCGTGATTTCACCCTGATTATCAGAGGTGTTTTCCAGTTCGCGATCGAGCGTGCGGCGCGCCTCGTTGACGTTACCCGCCGCCATCTGGCTGGCAAACAGGCCATTGAAGGCGCGCTCCCAGAAGCGACGACGGTCAGACATTTTGTGGTAGCGCTGTTTGACTTTGTCGCGCCACTGACCGGCCACTTCGGCCATCTGCCCAAGATTGGCGGGCAGCAGCGCTTCGATTTTTTCACGCAGCAGACGCGCCAGCACCGGCGCGGTGCCGCTGGAGGAGATCGCCACCACCAGCGGTGAGCGGTCAACAATCGACGGGAAGATAAAGCTGCATTTTGGCTGGTCGTCGACCACATTCACCAGCTTGTGGCGCGCATTGGCGGCATCAAATACCTGCGCGTTGAGGGCGTTATCGTCGGTGGCGGCAATCACGAGGAAAACATCGTCCAGCTGCGCTGCGTCGAAGTGCTGAGCAATCCACTCGATGGCGTTAATGTCGCGCAGCGCCTGCAGTTCATGGCCGAGCTCGCGCGCGGCTACCCGCACGTGCGCACCGGCACGCCGCAGCAGCTCAATTTTACGCGCAGCGATTTCGCCACCGCCGACCACCAGCACCGGACGGTTTTTGAGATCGGCAAAGAGAGGCAAGTAATCCACGTTAACCTTGTTAGTTTTACAATAAGTTAACGCGACTATACGTCCCCGCCTTCTGGCAGATGAAATTACGAATTAGCATGAGTAGTTACCAAATGGAATAACGCACCGGGATTGCTGATAACAATTTGTGCTTAACAAATGATATTGCTGGTGTTTCGGAGCGATACAAATTGTGCAGGCGGCGTCACAGTTTCATACTAACTCAGAATTTTTTTACCCTGACGGGATGTCAGAAAAGGACAACCACTATGTTTGCCACTCTCCGCCGCAGCGTGCTGGCAGCACTGATTGCCGGCGGTTTGCCTCTTTTGGCGCAGGCTGCAGCGATCGCCCCTGGCCACTTTGCCGAACAGCAGCTGCGTCACATCGCCACCTATTTCCCCGGCCGCATGAGCGGCAGCCCGGCCGAGCTGATGACGGCAGATTATCTGCAGCAGCAGTTCACCCAGCTTGGTTATCAGAGCAATACCCGGCAGTTTAATACCAGCTATAACTGGCTGGAGAAACAGGGCATCACGCGCCGCCATAAAGTGACGGCAACCTCGGTGATCGCCGCTCGCGCCGGCAGCGTGCCGCAGGAGATTCTGATCGTCACCCATCTGGATACCTGGACACCGCTCAGCCAGCACGAGGCAGACAATAATCTCGGCGGTTTGCGATTGCAGGGCGTGGACGATAACGCTTCCGGGCTGGGCGTGATGCTGGAGCTGGCGCAGGCGCTGAGTCAAACGCCGCTGCACTATGGCGTGCGCTTTGTGGCACTGAGCGCAGGCGAAGCCGGTTTACACGGTATGGATGATTATCTGGCGCGCATGAGCGTGCAGGAGAAGAAAGATACGCTGCTGGTGATCGATCTGAATAGCCTGATCGTTGGCGATCGTCTCTACTTTAATAACGGCATGAATACGCCAGCGGCGGTACGCAAGCAGACCAGCGCGCGCGCCCTGCAGATTGCGCACCGTTACGGTATCACGGCCGCCAGCCACGTGCTGAACGCACGCGATTACCCCGGCGTTAATCCGTTTGATAAAGCCGGGATTCCACTGCTGGACGTTACCGCAGCCAACTGGGCGCTGGGCAATAAAGCCGGTGAGCAGCAGCGCGCGCGGTCACCTCACTTTCCGGAGGGTACGGTGCGCCACCAGACCGGGCGCGATAATCTGACTTACATCGACCACTGGCTGTCGGGGCGCATCCATCAGCGCACGCGCGACAGCGTACGTATTTTGCAGCCGCTGCTGACGGAGCTGGCTAATCCGACGTTGTAAGATCTTGCCGGTTTTTGCGGGTGCGCACCGCTGCGCACTCGCAGCAATTGCGCCCGTCAGCCTTCGTGTAGCCCGCATTCGCGTTTGAGGCCGAAAAAGCGCGTCTCTTCCTCAGCCATCCCCGGCTCCCACTTGCGCGTGGTGTGCGTGTCGCCCACGGAGAGGTAACCTTCGTCCCACAGCGGATGGTACTTCAGCCCATGCTGCTTCAGATACTGGTGCACCTGACGGTTGTCCCAGTCGATGATCGGCAGGATTTTGAACACGCCACGCTGCACGGCCAGTACCGGCAGGCTGGCACGGCTGCCGGACTGATCGCGGCGCAGGCCGGCAAACCAGGTCTGCGCACCCAGCGTTTGCAGCGCGCGGTTCATCGGCTCGACTTTGTTCAGCTGGTTGTACTGCTCGATCCCTTCAACGCCCTGCTCCCACAGCTTGCCGTAGCGTGCTTCCTGCCACGCCGGTGAGGTTTCGGCGCGGAAGATCTGCAGATTCAGGTTCAGCTGCTGCGTCAGTTCATCAATGAAGCGGTAGGTCTCAGGGAACAGATAACCGGTATCGGTGAGGATGACCGGAATATCCGGGCGCTGCTGCGTGACCATGTGCAACAGCACCGCCGCCTGAATACCAAAACTCGACGACAGCACAAAGGCGCCTGGCAGCTGCTCCAGCGCCCAGCTGACGCGCTGTTCGGCGGAGAGCTTTTCCAGCTGGACGTTGCTTTCCGCCAGCGCCATGATGCGATCGACTTTGCTGCCGCTGTTCAGGCTGGCGAGATCGGGTAGTGTCATACTGCCTCCGGGTCCCAGAAATCACGGGCGGGATCGACCACCGGCTGCACAATGCCCGCGCGAATCACGAAGTCACCAAACCCTTCATCCGCCGTGCGCTCGCTGGCCCAGCGCGCCACCAGCTCATCGATGCTGGCGAGGATTTCGTTTTCCGTGATGTTTTCGCGGTACATGCGCGGGATGCGCGTGCCGATGCGATTACCACCAATATGCAGGTTGTAACGGCCCGGCGCTTTGCCCACCAGGCCCAGTTCGGCCAGCATGGCACGCCCGCAGCCGTTCGGACAACCGGTAACGCGTAACACTATGTGCTCTTCGCCGACGCCGTGGCGGTGCATGATTTCCTCCACTTTGCTGACGAAGGATGGCAGGAAGCGTTCGGCTTCAGCCATCGCCAGCGGACAGGTCGGGAAGGCCACGCAGGCCATGGAGTTTTCACGCTGCGGCGTGACCGCTTCCATCAGGCCGTGCTCACGCGCAATGGCTTCGATCTGCGCTTTCTGCGCCTCCGGTACGCCGGCCACAATCAGGTTCTGATTGGCGGTCAGGCGGAAATCGCCCTGATGCACTTTGGCAATCTCCGCGATACCGCGCTTCAGCGGACGGCCCGGATAATCCAGCAGGCGACCGTTTTCGATAAACAGCGTCAGGTGCCATTTTTTGTCGATGCCCTTCACCCAGCCGATGCGATCGCCACGGGTGGTAAATTCGTACGGGCGAATCGGCTCGAAGGTCAGGCCGGCACGCTTCTCGACTTCGGCTTTAAAGGTTTCGACGCCGACGCGCTCAAGCGTGTATTTGGTTTTGGCATTTTTACGATCGGTACGGTTACCCCAGTCGCGCTGCGTGGTGACCACCGCTGCAGCCACATCAAGGATCTTCTCCACCGGCAGATAGCCAAACTCGCTGGCGGTGCGCGCGTAAGTGGCTTTGTTGCCGTGCTCAATCGACAAGCCGCCGCCGACCAGCAGGTTAAAGCCAATCAGCTTGCCGTTCTCCGCAATGGCGATGAAGTTCAGATCGTTCGCATGCAGATCGACATCGTTATGCGGCGGCACCACCACGGTGGTTTTAAACTTACGTGGCAGATAGGTCTCACCGAGGATCGGCTCCTGATCGGTGGTGGCGACCTTCTCCTGATCCCACCAGATCTCGGCGTAGGCGCGCGTCTGCGGCAGCAGGTGCTCGGAAAGCTTTTTCGCCCACTCGTACGCTTCCTGATGCAGCTCTGACTCCACCGGGTTCGAGGTACACAGCACGTTACGGTTAACGTCGTTAGCGGTGGCCAGCGCGTCCAGTCCGACTTCATGCAGCATCTGGTGAGTTGGCTTGACGTTCTTCTTCAGAATGCCGTGAAACTGGAACGTCTGACGGTTAGTCAGGCGAATGCTGCCGTACAGCGTTTTGTCGGTGGCAAATTTATCAATCGCCAGCCACTGCGTTGGCGTGATGATGCCGCCCGGCAGACGGCAGCGCAGCATCATCGCATGACGCGGTTCCAGCTTCTGCGCGGCGCGCTCGGCGCGGATGTCGCGGTCATCCTGCTGGTACATGCCGTGAAAACGGATCAGCAGGAAGTTATCGCCGGTAAAGCCGCCGGTCAGGCCATCATCAAGGTCTTCGAGGATGGTGCCACGCAGGTAGTTACTCTGTTTTTTCAGACGCTCAGCGTCAGTTAGCTTGCCTTCAACGACCAGCGGTCCAGGATGTTTTTCGCTCATTAGTAAACGTCTCGCTGATAACGGCGCTCAATGCGCAGCTCACTTAAAAATTCGTCAGCCGTTTCACGATCCATGCCGCCGTGTTCGACCACCACATCCAGTAATGCCTGTTCAACGTCTTTCGCCATGCGATTGGCGTCGCCGCAGACGTACAGGTGCGCGCCCTCTTCAATCCAGCGCCACACTTCCGCCCCTCTGGCGCGGATTTTATCCTGTACATAAATCTTTTCGGCCTGATCGCGTGACCACGCCAGATCGATATGGGTCAGCAGACCGTCTTTAACGTATTTCTGCCACTCTACCTGATAGAGGAAATCTTCGGTGAAGTGCGGATTACCAAAGAACAGCCAGTTTTTGCCGCTGGCACCGTCGTTTTCACGCTGCTGCATGAAGGCGCGGAACGGGGCAATGCCAGTGCCCGGGCCGATCATGATCACTGGCGCATCCGGATTGGCCGGCAGGCGGAAATTATCGTTATGCTCGATGAACACGCGGATTTCGCCATCTTCTTCCAGCCGATCGGCCAGCCAGGTAGAAGCGCCGCCGCCGCGCTGACGGCCGTCAATTTCATAACGCACCGCGCCGACGGTGATATGCACTTCGGTTTCGCTCTCCGCCTGCGACGAGGCGATGGAGTAAAGCCGCGGCGTCAGCGGACGCAGCAGGCCAGTCAGCTGGCCGGCGTTCAGTTCGGTGGGTGCCTGGCGCACCATGTCGACAATCGGGAAACTCTGCGCGAAGCTTTGCAGTTTCGGCTTGTCGCCCGCCAGCGCCAGCAGCGCCTCGTTGCGCGACAGGGCCGCATACTGCTCGACGATCTGCGGCGTGTTAACCGTCAGTTCGAAATGTTTCTGCAGCGCCTCGGCCAGCGGCAGAGTTTCTCCGCGCACCTCGACCTGCTCATCGCCTTTCAGCCATACCAGCTGCAGCAGCTCCTGCACCAGTTCAGCATCGTTTTCATACCATACGCCGAGCGCATCGCCTGGCTGGTAACGCAGACCGGAATCCCCCAGATCGATTTCGATATGGCGCACGTCTTTATCTGAGTTGCGACCGGTAATTTTCTGGTTCAGGGCAAAGCTGGCGGTGAGCGGCGCTTCTTTGGTGTAAGGACTGCTGTCCACCAGGTTGACGCTGCCAGCCGCGCTGGCTGCCAGCTGCGCTGCCGGTTCCGCCGGCACGCGCGCTTTGAGAATATCGGTGAGCTGCAGACGCCAGGCGCTGGCCAGCTCGCTGTATTCAACATCGGCATCCACGCGATCCAGCAGGCGTTCGCCGCCCAGTTCGGCCAGACGCTGGTCGAAGTCTTTACCGGCCTGACTGAAAAATTCATAGGAGGTATCGCCAAGACCGAACACGGCAAAGGCGGTATCGCTCAGCTTCGGCGCTTTCTTCGACAGCAGGAATTTATGCAGCGCTACCGCCTCTTCCGGCGGTTCGCCCTCGCCCTGCGTTGAGGTCACGATGACCAGCAGTTTTTCCTGACCGATCTGTTTGAATTTATAGTCGCCGGCATTCACCAGGTTGACGCTCAGTTTCGCCGCCAGCAAATCGTCACGCAGCTGCTCGGCCAGCCGGCGCGCATTGCCGGTTTGGGAGGCGGAGATCAGCGTAATGCCCGGCACCTCAGCGGCGACTGGCGCAGGCGCGGCAACGGTGCCCGGTGCCTGATTAACCATGCCCCAGAAGTAGCCAGAGAGCCATGCTAGCTGCGTTGGATTGAAATCGGTGGTCGCGGCCTGTAAGCGCGCAATTTGCTCCGGGGATAGCGGAAGCATCGCTGGGGGTGCCTGAGTCGTCATCGCGTTAAAAATTCCAGTGTCAGAAATCCGTACCGGGAAGCGGCGGAAGAGTGGGTAGGTTACCGGGCTGTATATTAACGATTAAATAAGGCTTCGACATAATAAATAACCAAAATGACTAAGTGGTTTTTTGGGTCAACCTAACCAGTAAAAGTGGTAAATAAAGTTGTCGTAATTCAATCAGTTAATCAACGGCGTAACCGGCAGATCGGCAGAAATGCCCTTTTCAGCGCTGGCGGGTGCGAAAAATCTGCTTTTCAGGTAGACTTCAGCGGTTTTTACGTCTGAGAGCCATTATGTCTACCACGCTGTTTAAAGAGTTCCAGTTTGAAGCGGCCCACCGCTTACCTCACGTGCCGGAAGGGCATAAATGCGGTCGTCTGCACGGCCATTCATTTCTGGTGCGACTGGAAATTACCGGTGAAGTGGATGCGCATACCGGTTGGGTAATGGATTTTGCCGAACTGAAGGCGGCGTTCAGGCCGATCTACGATCGCCTCGATCACCATTATCTCAACGATATTCCCGGTCTGGAGAACCCGACCAGCGAAGTGCTGGCGAAATGGATCTGGGATGAGATGAAGCCGATTCTGCCTGAGCTGAGTGCAGTGATGATCAAAGAGACCTGCACCGCAGGTTGCGTCTATCGCGGCTGACAGCCGCGGTAAAGGTCAGAAGGTCGCCATCAATGGCGACCCTACGGTGTAATGAGTTTTACAGGGTGCGCATTGATGCGCACCAGCCACAATTGCGTTGATTTTGCCGGGTGCGCATCGGGTGAATCAGGCGATGTTCAGGTATTTGTGCGTCTGCATCGAAAGCCGCCAGTTGCGGGCAATGCAGGTTTCAATACACAGTCTGGTCGCTGCCTCGCCACGGCTGATGGGCTGCAGCGCCACAATGCGTTTTTTCTCATCCTGCAGGCCAGCCAGCAGCGCATCCAGCGCTTCCACGTCCCGCTCGCGCGCCACCGGATGTTTGATCTCATCGGCACGCTGCAGCGCCTGCGGCAGCACATCGTAGCCACCCCGCATGTTCACCTTCGGCGACACCGTCACCCAGGTGGCAGCGGAACAGTGCACTTCATGCGTGCCGCTGGTTTCAATCTGACACTGAAAACCGGCCGCTTCCAGCGCTTCGGTCAGTGGACGTAAGTCAAAAATTGCCGGCTCACCGCCGGTGATTACCACATGGCGGGCGGTCCAGCCCTGACGCTGAATGCTCTCAATCAGCGTGGCCGCATCGGCGCTACCCCAGGCATCGCTCTCCACGGTTTTGACCAGAATGTCCCCCAGCGACGTCTCCCGATCCGCCCGCGTTTCCCAGGTATGTTTGGTATCACACCAGCTACAGCCCACCGGACATCCTTGTAAGCGGATAAAGATGGCCGGCACGCCGGTGTAAAAACCTTCGCCCTGCAGCGTCTGGAACATTTCGTTAATCGGGTAGAACATTTTTTACTCACGTCAGAAATTCGAGGCGCAGATTATGGCAGATTTTGTGCGTCGCTTCACAGCTGCTTCGTGCCATAAAAAGCAAAAGCCCCGCACGAGGCAGGGCTTGATGTCAGGCGATGTGGCCGTTTAGCCACATCCGCAGGCGATTACGCCTGGCCTTTAACTTCTTTCAGACCGTTGAACGGCGCTTTGTCACCCAGCGCTTCTTCGATACGAATCAGCTGGTTGTACTTAGCAACGCGGTCAGAACGGCTCATAGAACCGGTTTTGATCTGGCCAGCGGCAGTACCGACCGCCAGGTCAGCGATGGTCGCATCTTCAGTTTCGCCAGAGCGGTGAGAGATGACCGCAGTGTAGCCAGCGTCTTTCGCCATTTTGATCGCAGCCAGAGTTTCGGTCAGAGAAC
>NZ_JASEWO010000278.1:0-3647 GCF_030024295.1 Pantoea sp. Pa-EAmG | reverse complement strand
AAGGTCGTCGTGCGAACCCGCGTTCTAAGCCACCGTTCCCGGCGAGTGCGGGCGTGTGGGGCAAGCCAACCTGCGTCAACAACGTGGAAACCTTGTCCAACGTCCCAGCCATCTTCCTCAACGGCGTTGACTGGTACAAGAACATCTCTACCAGCGAAGACACCGGTACCAAAATGATGGGCTTCTCAGGCCGCGTGAAAAATCCAGGCGTGTGGGAACTGCCGTTTGGCACGACCGCGCGTGAGATTCTGGAAGATTATGCCGGTGGCATGCGCGATGGCCTGAAATTCAAAGCCTGGCAGCCAGGCGGTGCGGGTACCGACTTCCTGACCGATCAGCATCTTGATCTGCCAATGGAATTCGCCAGCATCGGTAAAGCGGGTAGCCGTTTAGGTACTGCACTGGCGATGGCGGTCGATCACGAAATCGGCATGGTTTCGCTGGTGCGTAATCTGGAAGAATTCTTTGCGCGCGAGTCCTGTGGCTGGTGTACGCCATGCCGTGATGGATTGCCGTGGAGCGTGAAGATCCTGCGTGCGCTGGAGCAGAAAAAAGGCCAGCCGGGTGATATCGAAACCCTGCAGCAGCTTTGCCGCCAGCTCGGTCCAGGTAAAACCTTCTGTGCCCACGCACCAGGTGCCGTTGAGCCATTGCAGAGCGCGATTAAATATTTCCGTGAAGAGTTTGAAGCCGGCATTGCGCCGCAGGTGTTTGGTAATACCCGATCGATCGGTGGTATTCAGCCCAACCTGCTGAAAGCGCGCTGGTAATCAGCCGCCGTACACGGAATTCACCCTGAGCCGACCCGGCTTGGGGGACAGAATTAGATGTTTAACGCTCGTCTTAGGGCGAGCCTTACGGAAGCATGTTCACTATGGCTACAATCCATGTAGACGGTAAAGAATATGATGTGAACGGAGCGGACAACCTGTTGCAGGCGTGTCTCTCTCTGGGCCTTGATATTCCTTATTTTTGCTGGCATCCGGCGCTGGGAAGCGTGGGAGCCTGCCGCCAGTGCGCGGTGAAGCAATTCCAGAATGCCGAAGATACCCGCGGTCGCCTTGTTATGTCATGCATGACACCGGCGTCGGACGGCACCTTTATTTCCATCGACGATGGCGAAGCGAAAGAGTTTCGTGAAAGCGTGGTGGAATGGCTGATGACCAACCACCCGCACGATTGCCCGGTGTGCGAAGAGGGCGGTAACTGCCACCTGCAAGATATGACGGTGATGACGGGCCATAGCTTCCGTCGTTATCGCTTCACCAAACGTACCCACCAGAATCAGGATCTCGGCCCGTTCATCTCTCATGAAATGAACCGCTGCATCGCCTGCTATCGCTGTGTGCGTTACTACAAAGATTATGCCGATGGCAAAGATCTTGGCGTTTACGGTGCGCACGACAACGTCTACTTTGGTCGCCCGGAAGATGGCACGCTGGAGAGCGAATTCTCCGGTAACCTGGTCGAAATCTGCCCGACCGGCGTGTTCACCGATAAAACTCACTCCGAACGCTATAACCGTAAATGGGATATGCAGTTCGCGCCGAGCATCTGCCAGCAGTGCAGCGTGGGTTGTAACACCAGCCCAGGCGAGCGCTATGGTGAACTGCGTCGTATTGAAAACCGTTATAACGGTACCGTAAACCACTACTTCCTGTGTGACCGTGGTCGTTTCGGTTATGGCTATGTGAACCGCAAAGATCGTCCACGTCATCCAGTACAGAAGCGCGGCAACGATTGGGTCAGTCTGAATGCCGAACAAGCGGTGAATGCCGCGGCTGACGTACTGCGTCAGGCGAAGCGCGTGATTGGGATTGGATCACCGCGTGCCAGCATTGAAAGCAACTTTGCGCTGCGTGAACTTGTCGGTGCGGAAAACTTCTCCACCGGTATGCCTGCCGCTGAGCAGGCACGCGTTGAGTTGATGCTGAAAGTACTGCAGGAAGGCGGTATTTACACGCCATCACTGCGCGAAATCGAAAGCTACGATGCGGTGCTGGTGCTGGGTGAAGATCTGACTCAGGTCGGTGCGCGTGTCGCGCTGTCTGTGCGTCAGGCGGTGAAAGGTAAAGCACGTGAAATGGCAGCAGCCCAGAAAGTGGCTGACTGGCAGATCGCGGCGATCCTGAACATCGGTCAGCACGCCAAACATCCGCTGTTTGTCACCAACGTTGATGAAACCCGTCTTGATGATATCGCGGCGTGGAGCTATCGCGCACCGGTAGAAGATCAGGCTCGTCTCGGCTTCGCTATTGCCAATGCGCTCGATGAAGCCGCTCCAGCCGTCAGTGGCTTTGACAGCAAGCTGAATGGCAAGCTGGATGTGGTGGTACAGGCGTTAGCCGGTGCCAAAAAACCACTGATTATTTCTGGTACTCACTCTGGCAGCACCGCGATGATTGAAGCGGCCGCCAACGTGGCAAAAGCACTGAAAGGTCGCGGTGCCGATGTCGGTATCACTTTCCTTGCCGGTGCAGCTAACAGCTTTGGTCTCGGCCTGATGGGGGGGCAATCGCTGGATAGCGCGCTGGAACAGCTGGATAAAGGCGAAGCGGAAGCGCTGGTGGTGTTGGAAAACGATCTTTACCGCCATGCACCGAAAGCCACCGTGGATGCGGCTTTGCACAACACCGCACACGTGATTGTGGTTGATCATCAACGCACTGCGACGCTGGAGAAAGCCGGTCTGGTGCTCTCGACGGCGAGCTTCGCAGAGAGTGATGGCACCTCGATCAACCAGGAAGGCCGCGCACAGCGTTTCTTCCAGGTTTACGATCCGGCTTACTACGATAACAGCATTGTGATGCTGGAAAGCTGGCGCTGGCTGCACTCGCTGCATAGCACCGTCGAAAGCCGCCAGATCGACTGGACGCTGCTGGATCACGTGATTGACGCCACCGTTGCGGCGCTGCCACAGCTGAAAGGCATCAAAGATGCTGCTCCAGATGCCAGCTTCCGTATTCGTGGTCAGAAACTGGCGCGTTCCCCGCATCGAAACAGTGGCCGTACCGCGATGCGTGCCAATATCAGTGTGCACGAACCGCGTCAGCCGCAGGATAAAGACACCATGTTTGCCTTCTCAATGGAAGGGAACAACCAACCAGGCGCACCGCGTTCGCAGATTCCATTTGCCTGGGCACCAGGCTGGAACTCCCCGCAGGCATGGAACAAGTTCCAGGCTGAAGTGGGTGGTAAACTGCGTCACGGCGATCCGGGCGTGCGTCTGTTTGAAGCCGGTGAAGGTTCACTGCCATGGTTCACCACCGTGCCAGAAAGCTTCGTTGGCGGTGAGCAATATCGCGTTGCGCCTTACTACCAGCTGTTTGGTAGTGAAGAGATGACTCAGCGTTCGCCGACCTTCCAGAAGCGTATGTCGCCAGCCACGCTGGTGATTAACCCGGCTGATGCGGAAAAACTGGGTGTGAATAACGGCTCTGCTGTTGAACTGGTTTGCGCCGGTGAAACGCTGCACTTGCCAGTGCGTTTCTCCACTTCCCTGCAAGCAGGGCAGGTGGGTCTGCCGTTGGGCATGCCGGGTGTACCGCCATTCCTCTCGGGTGCGCAAATTGACAAACTGCAGGAGGCCGCGCAATGAGCTGGCTGACACCGGACGCTATCGACATCCTCATCCAGATCCTGAAAAC
>NZ_JASEWO010000277.1:0-3792 GCF_030024295.1 Pantoea sp. Pa-EAmG | reverse complement strand
TAATGGAATTTTTTGAGGTTCTGCTGGTGCTAAGCGGCGGGAGGTGTGCGGGAAGTCGCTGGACATCCCGCAAAAATAATGAGTTAGGTGATTACCTGAAAGGAAGCTTGATATCGCGGAACATCGCTTCGATATCTTCGTTTGAGCGCAGCGCCACAGCGGCGTCCACCACGTCTCGCGTCAGATGCGGTGCGAAGCGCTGAATGAAATCATACATATAGCTGCGCAGGAAGGTGCTGCGCCGGAAACCAATCTTGGTGGTGCTATTGGTGAAGATTTCTGAAGCTTCAATGCGCACCAAATCCGGATCGGAAACCGGGTCCACCGCCATGCTGGCAATCACCCCAACCCCCAGGCCTAAACGCACATAGGTTTTGATCACGTCGGCATCGGTTGCGGTAAAAACAATACGCGGCGTTAATCCGGCACGGTTAAACGCAGTATCCAGTTCTGAGCGGCCGGTAAAACCAAAGGTGTAAGTCACCAGCGGGAAATCAGCCAGTTCCTCAATCGACACATTGGATTTCCCCGCCAGCGGATGATCTGGCGTGACCACAATGGCACGGTTCCAGTGATAGCACGGCAGCATAATTAAGTCGTCGTACAGGTGCAGCGCTTCGGTGGCAATGGCGAAATCGGCACTACCTTTGGAGACCGCCTCAGCAATTTGTGTGGGCGAGCCCTGATGCATATGCAGGGAAACGCGCGGATAGCGTTCGATAAAGCCTTTGATTACGCCAGGCAGTGCATAGCGCGCCTGAGTGTGGGTCGTGGCCACGTACAGCGATCCTTTATCTGGCCAGGTGTGTTCACCGGCAACCGATTTAATCGCATCCACTTTGGACAAAACTTCGCGGGCAATACGGATAATCTCTTCACCCGCTGGCGTCACCTGCGTCAGATGTTTGCCGCTGCGGGCAAAAATCTGCACGCCCAGCTCATCTTCCAGCATGCGCACCTGCTTACTGATGCCCGGTTGCGAGGTATACAGCCCCTCTGCCGTGGAGGAGACATTGAGGTTGTGGTTAACGACTTCAACGATGTAACGCAACTGCTGCAATTTCATAGTTATATCTTCCCGATAGCGACAGAGGTGCATTCCCTGCAGGCGTGTATCCGCCCTGATGGCGTAATAATGAGGGAAAGCGAGTCAGCAAAATGCAATAAGCTATAACTACTATATCAGTTAACGTAAGAATGTAGAACGATTAGCTATAAGGATGGGAAAAAGGCCAGCGAACGCTGGCCTTCAGGGAGATTACTTCTTCGCTTCCTGCCACTTACCGTCGATATAGAAAACCGACCAGCCGGTCGCTTTGCCCTCTTTTTCTGAGGCAACATACTGTTGTTTGGTCTTACGGCTAAAACGCACCAGCGTTTTATTGCCTTCCGGATCCACTGCCGGCGCTTCGGCCAGATATTTCAGTTTCTCCGGCAGACGGTCAGCAAAGCGCTGCAGCTCTTCCACCAGCGGCGCACGGGTTTCACGCGATTTCGGGAAGGTGTTAGCGGCCAGGAACACGCCCGCAGCTCCGTCACGCAGCACGAAATACGCATCCGATTTTTCGCACGGCAGCTCCGGCAGCGGTACCGGATCTTCTTTCGGCGGCGCGACTTCGCCGTTACGCAGAATCTTACGGGTATTTTTACACTCGTCGTTGGTACAGGCCATGTACTTACCAAAACGCCCCATCTTCAGGTGCATTTCAGAGCCACATTTTTCGCACTCAACAATCGGACCGTCATAACCTTTAATACGGAATTCACCCTGCTCGATTTCATAACCGTCACACTCCGGGTTATTACCACAGACGTGCAGTTTACGGCCGTTATCGATCAGGTAGCTGTCCATCGCGGTGCCGCACTTCTGGCAGCGACGACGGGCGCGCAGCGCGTTGGTTTCGGCATCATCGCCTTCCAGCACGTTAAGCACTTCGTTTTCCGGGATCAGGTTAATGGTCTGCTTGCAGCGCTCTTTCGGCGGCAGTGCATAACCGGAACAGCCGAGGAACACGCCGGTGCTGGCAGTGCGAATCCCCATTTTACGTCCGCAGGTTGGGCAATCGATGGAGGTCAGCACCATCTGGTTCGGCTGCATGCCGCCCTCTTCCGGATCTTTCTCCGCCTGCTCCAGCTGCTGGCTGAAATCACTGAAGAATGAATCCAGCACCGCTTTCCATTGCGCTTCGTTATTCGCGACCTGATCGAGACTGTCTTCCATGTGCGCGGTGAAATCATAATTCATCAGCTCACGGAAGTTCTCTTCCAGACGATCGGTAACAATCTCACCCATCTTCTCGGCGTAGAAACGGCGGTTTTCCACCCGCACGTAACCGCGATCCTGAATGGTAGAAATGATCGAAGCATAGGTAGACGGACGGCCAATGCCACGCTTCTCCAGCTCGCGTACCAGCGAAGCTTCGCTGAAGCGCGCCGGCGGCTTGGTAAAGTGCTGGCCCGGCAGCAGGGATTTCAGATCCAGCGTGTCGCCCACGTTCACCGGCGGCAGCGTCAAATCTTCATCATTTTTACGCAGCGCCGGCATCACTTTGGTCCAGCCGTCGAAACGCAGCGTACGCCCTTTCGCTTTCAGTTTGAAATCTGCCGCGCCGACGGTCAGCGTGGTGGAATCATATTGCGCGGGCACCATCTGGCAGGCCACGAACTGGCGCCAGATCAGCTGATACAGCTTCTGCGCATCCGCTTCCATATCCTTCAGCTGCTCGGCGGCAACGTTGACATCAGAAGGACGAATCGCTTCGTGCGCTTCCTGTGAATTCTCTTTGCTGGCGTAGGTGTTGGGCGCATCCGGCAGGTAGTTCTTACCGAATTTTTTCTCCACGTAGCCACGCGCCATCGCCACCGCATCCTGACTCAGGTTGGTGGAATCGGTACGCATATAGGTGATGTGACCGGCTTCATACAGACGCTGTGCCATCATCATGGTTTTCTTCACGCCAAAACCAAGGCGGGTGCTCGCCGCCTGCTGCAGCGTCGAGGTAATAAACGGCGCCGACGGTTTGCTGCTGGTCGGCTTGTCTTCACGATCCAGAACGGCGTAACGCGCCTTTTCCAGGATGGCCACGGCCGCTTCGGTTTGCTCGCGGTTCACCGGGCGGAACGCTTTGTCGCCCTGATGCGTCACCCTGACCGCCAGCGCATCGCCTTTCGGCGTCGACAGATCGGCGTCAATTTCCCAGTACTCTTCCGGTACGAAGGCTTTGATTTCGCGCTCGCGCTCCACCACCAGGCGCACGGCAACCGACTGCACGCGTCCGGCTGACAGGCCACGGGCAATTTTTTTCCACAGCAGCGGTGAGACCATATAGCCCACCACGCGGTCCATAAAACGACGCGCCTGCTGCGCATTGACGCGCTCAATATTCAGTTCGCCCGGCTTCTCGAACGCCTGACGAATCGCATTTTTGGTGATTTCGTTAAACACCACGCGGCTGAAGCGTTTGTCATCGCCACCGATCACTTCCCGCAGGTGCCAGGCAATGGCTTCCCCTTCGCGGTCAAGGTCGGTTGCGAGATAGATGTGGTCGGCATCGGCAGCCAGGTTCTTCAGTTCGGAGACGACTTTTTCCTTGCCGGGCAGAATCTGGTAGTCCGCTTCCCAGCCGTGCCACGGGTCAACGCCCATGCGATTAACCAGCGCGGCCTTTTCATCTTTCTTTACTTTCTTGCCGGTTTTCGCCTTTTCCCCGTCGGCACTTTTACGGGCCGTTGAACCACTGGTCGGCAAATCACGGATATGACCGACGCTGGATTTCACCACGTAGTCATTAC
>NZ_JASEWO010000056.1:0-24628 GCF_030024295.1 Pantoea sp. Pa-EAmG | reverse complement strand
TCTGAGGAACTTTCATAAGCATTTCACCTTCTGAGTAGTAAACAATACTTAGAAATAAATGATTACCTTTTTTATGAACAGCTAGGATTACCCGGATTTGCTCATCGCGTGTTCTTAATGAGAAAAATAATTGCGTGCAAGCCGATAAAGTCAGGGAGCACAAGACAAATTTCTCCTGAAGCAGGAACATTAATACTGTCAACATATCGCTTCTCCTGGATTAATATGTTTCACAAAGTAACGATTTCTGTGGTGTGTTTAATGCTGTTGTTATTTGTGTTAGTTGCTACCGGGCGATAAAAAATACCGTTCCAGATGATGCTCAATTTATTAAACTGTCCCTTGCATTAACCCCCAAACGCCGCCGTTCTCGCCCCGAGAGCGGCAGCGTTTGAGCGCTAATCATACCAGCAGGAATACGCCATGCGATTCACGATTATTTCTACGAAACCCGGTCATCAGCCGCCGCAGAGCAGCTGTGATTTTTACGCCCCGGGCGGCACCATTGGGCGCGGTACGGATAACAATCTGGTATTGCCGGACAATGACCGCACCATCTCGCGTCTGCAGGCTATTGTTCACGTTGACGCCAATGGCGAATGTCGCGTCACTAACCGTGGCAGCGTTACGCGCGTGGTATTGAACGATATTCCACTGGAACGCGGTCGTCAGGTCGAGCTGCAGGATGGAGACGTTCTGGGGATTGATGACTACCGCATTGAAGTGGCTGAAATTATTCACGACACGCAGCCGGTGAGCCGCATGGCGGCCAGCATGCAGCAGCAGGTTCGTCCAGCCGCGCCAGCACCAGCGTCGCAGCCGAAACCGGCGAACGCTGCACCGCGCGGGAAGGGCGAGCCGACCGCCGTGCCGACGGAGATCTGGGATAGTCTGATGCAGGAGTTCTCCATCTCCGACAGCATCTCAAGCAACCGCACAAAACCTCAGCCTGCGGCATCACAGGATCCGTTCTCCCAGCCTGCTGCGCCGGAGCGTAACGCTGAAGATCCGCTGGCGATGTTCAACGACAGCGATCCGAAGCTTGAGCGTAAGAACGTTGACCCGGACACGCTGTTCAGCGATGAAGCCTTGTTCAAAAAAGAGAGCATCTTTGACGACATTACGCCCTCAACGCTGGTGCCGCCGGTTGAAACTAAGCCAGCCGAGCCTAAAGAAGAGGCGGCGGATGAACTCGATCCGCTGGCCCTCTTTGGCGGCACGGCCAGCGCGCCCGCCGCGCGTAATGATGACCCTCTCGGGCTGATGGGCGGCGCACCGTTGACGCATCCGGATGACATTGTCGATGACAGGCCAGAGCCAACGCCTGCGCCGGTTGAGGAAGAGGATGTCCTCGCCGATTCCCCGCTGTTTGCCCCTGAGCCGCAGGAAGCCCCGCGTGCTGTTGAAGAAGAGCCCGCGCGACCGGATTATGCAGGTTTCACCATGCCGACGCCTCAAGCCGTTGCGCGCAGTAGCGCTCAGGCACCGAAGGGCCGCCTGCGCATCGACCCGGTTAATAACGCTGCCTCCCCAACCGCCACGGCGAACAGCGGCGAGAAAGGCGACGTGTTGCAGGGCGAGCTGCTGGAGGCGCTGCTGGAAGGGATGGGCCTGAGCGAAATGCAGCCCGTCCCGCAGTTTGACCGTGAAAATATGCGTCAGCTGGGGCAGATCCTCGGCATGTTCTCTCAGGGCACCGTGGCGCTGCTTTCCTCGCGCTCCATCCTCAAGCGCGGCGTGAAAGCCGATATGACCATGGTGCTGGACGATGCCAACAACCCGTTCAAGCTGCTGCCGACCGGCAAAACCGTCCTGATCCAGATGTTCGGCACGCCGATGCCGGGCTTTATGCCGCCAACAAAATCCGTGCGCGACGCGCTGATCGATCTGCAGGCGCACCAGCTGGGCATGATCTCCGGTATCCGCGCCATCATCGCCGCAATGCTGCAGTCCTTTAACCCGGAACAGCTGGAAGAGCAGGCGAAGCAGAACGGCTTGACCTCCCGTCTGGCGCTGCCGGGCAGCCGTAAAGCCGCCCTGTGGGACTACTTTGTCCGCAGCTATGGCGAGACGGCAGGCGAGATTGAGGATGACTTCCACACCCTGTTTGGCGAGGCCTTCCTTCATGCGTACGACATGGAGGTGAATCAGTACAAAGACTCACAGAGCGGATCGGAAGACAAATGAATATCGCAACGGCTTCTCTCTCCCGCCAGGGGACGCGCGCCAGCAACCAGGATCAGACGGGAGAAACCATAGGGGAACGTTCAGCCTGCTTTGTCGTCTGTGACGGCATCGCGGGTTTGCCGGGCGGCGAAGTGGCCGCTGAGCTGGCCCGCAACAGCATCATTTCCCGCTTTGATGGCGACAAGCACCTGAATGCGCAGCATATTCGCGACTATGTGCAAACGGCGAACCGCACTATTCTCAGCGAACAGCAGGCTGTTCAGGATTACCGTCGAATGGGCACAACGCTGGTGAGCCTGTTCATTGACCGGGATTACCGTCTGGCCTACTGGGCGCACGCCGGAGACAGCCGCCTGTATCTGTTTCGCCGCGGCTGGCTGTGGCATGTCACCACCGACCACAGCCTGGTGCAGCAGATGAAGGACGCGGGGCATCAGACCGACGATCTCAACAGCAACCTGCTGTACCTCGCGCTGGGGATTGAAAACGGTGGGCCGGAAGCGAGCTACAGCGACGTGGTGCAGGTGGAAGACGGCGATGCCTTTTTACTCTGCACCGACGGGTTCTGGCACGGCGTCAGCGAAGAACAAATGAAGCAGTCGCTGCATATGGTCAATACGCCGCAGGAGTGGCTGACCTTAATGAACCAAATCATTCAAAAGAATGGCGAGCAGGAGGGGAATGCTCAGGACAACTATACGGCCCTGGCGGTATGGATGGGCGACCCTCAGGACACCACTTTGCTGCATACGCTCTCTGACGCAGCGCAATTTCTTCCCTGCGGAACTGATTAGACACACAAGGAACGATATGAAACTTTGGCTATCGGGTTTAGCACTTCTGGCGGTGACCTCCACCGCGCAGGCTGAGAATTTCCGCATCGTGCAGTCCCCTGCGCAGAAGCTGGATATCTGGATCGACAACATCAAAGACAACACGCCGCAGAGCTGGTGTAAGCCTGAAGTGGCGCTGCGTATTGTGGCAAACGGCAAGAAAGACGTCTCCGTGCTGGAAAACTTTGTGCCGCGTCTTGGCTCACTGCTGGAACATCAGTGCAGCAAAGTGAATAAACTCAGCTGGACGCTTAACGATCCGGCGGGCGTCACGCTGGCTGAGGGTACCGCAGGGAAAGCCCAGGATTGGGCGCTGGTGGTGAAACAGGAACAGGCGGCTCCGGCCAGTACCGCCGCCAGCGGCGCGCTGCTGCCGCCGGATCAGAACGCTGAAGCCCGCACCGTGGCTGCTGACCGCACGCCGTGGCAGGAGTTTACCCTTCAGGACGGCTGCCATCTGCGTACGTTCTGGGAAGGCGGTGCCTCCGCACCGGCACTGTTCATCCCGGACACCGACACCACCCGCTGCGGCAACGGCAGTTGGCTGAGCGGTCATACCGTTATCTCTCAGACTCGCAACGGCGAGCAGAAAGAGATGGCGGTGACTTACATTCACGGTTTCCCGGTCATGGGCCTGAACAAAAGCGCCGATCCTGAAAACGCCCTGATCACCTCCGTCAACAAAGAACGCATGGTCTTCAGCACGCAGAACAGCGATCAAAGCTGGATGATCCTGCCCTACGACAACGCCCTCAACGGCTGGAAAAGCAACGGCACGGTGGCGGTAGAGATTTCCCGCGAGATCGCCAGCGATGACGCCAAACTGCAGGCGCGCATTGCCGAAGTCAAACAGACCTGGGGCGCGTGGGTGACACCGGGTACCTCGCTGAATATTGTCCTGATTGACACCCTGCGTCCTCAGCTGCGCGATCCGGCAGTAGGCGCATGGCGCGCGGCAAACTAAGGAGTGGCGATGAATACGCTCTATCAACACCTGGCGGGTGAGCCGCTCAGCGATGCGCTGCGTCGTCTGGAAGCCGATATCAAAGTCCGTCCGGCGGATGCCGATCTCCGCGCCGCGTTTGTGCAGTTTCTGATCCTCAGCGGCAACTGGACGCGCGCTCTGACTCAGCTGAAAAGCTGGGTGGCGCTGAAGCCCCAGGCGAAGCCTACCGTTACCCTGCTGGAGCAGTCCATTCAGGGCGAGCTGCAGCGCGCGCAGGTGATGGCGGGACAGGCGCGTCCGGCAATGCCTGAAACCCAGTGGCCGTGGCTGACAACTCTGGCCGCGGCGCTGAGCGAGGAGGGCGAACGCGCCAGCGCGCTGCGTCTGGACGCCCTCGAGACGGCGCAGGCAAACCCTGGTCAGATCACCCTCGAAAATGATGAGACGCAGGCGTTTGGCTGGCTGATGGACGGCGATGCCCGCCTCGGCCCGGTGTGCGAAACCATCGTGAACGGCCGTTATTTCTGGCTGCCGTTTAGCGCTATCGCTGAGATCCGTTTTCAGGCGCCTGCCAGCGTCACCGATCTGGTCTGGCGTCACGCGCTGGTGCGCCTGACCGACGGTACGGAGCAGGTGTGTCAGATCCCGGCGCGCTATCCGTTTGCAGAAGACGCTTCGGATGCCGTCATGCTCGGGCGTACGACTGAATGGTTACCGCTTGACGCTGACGGTACGCTGTACGAAGGACGGGGCCAGAAGGCGTGGCTGAGCGAACAAAGCGAATACCCGCTGCTTTCCCTGAACCTCGTGACGTTTGCGACGGACGGAGCCGATGAGTAATCCCGCTGGCGAAGGCGATCTGCTGCGCAGCGGCTGGCAGGCACGCAGCAAGCAGGAGAAGGTGGGGGCGCGCGACAAAATGCAGCCCTCGCTGCTGGATCGTCTCACTGATAACGACCCGGAAAAAAAACGCGAGTCGGCCAACAGCAATCTGATCACCCACGCCGCCCTGCGCCGCAATGTGCTGCGCGATCTGCAGTGGCTGTTTAACACCATCAACCACGATGCCTCCGGCGATTTGAGCGCCTTGCCGCACGTGAACCGCTCGGTGGTCAACTTCGGCGTCGCACCGCTGGCCGGGAAAAGAATGTCGGATATCGAATGGCACGATATTCAGCGTAAGCTCACCGAGGCCATCATCAATTTTGAACCACGCATTTTGCCGCAGGGGCTGCAGGTCCGCTGCGTGTCGGATACCTCCTCACTGGATCTGCACAACGTGCTCTCCATCGAGATCAAAGGGCGTCTGTGGTGCGTGCCGTACCCGCTGGAGTTTCTGTTTCGTACCGATGTCGATCTGGAAAACGGCCATTTTGAACTGAAAGATGCGGGGTAATCATGGAAAGTAAACTGCTCGAATACTACAACCGTGAGCTGGCCTACCTGCGCGAAATGGGGGCCGAGTTTGCCGAACGCTACCCAAAAGTCGCCGGACGGCTGGGCATGCGCGGCATCGAAGTGGCGGACCCGTATACCGAACGTCTGATGGAGGGCTTCGCCTTCCTGACCTCCCGCGTGCAGATGAAAATGGACGCGGAGTTTCCGCGCTTCTCCCAGCGTCTGCTGGAGATGATCGCGCCTAACTATCTCGCGCCCACGCCGTCGATGGCGATTGCGGAGATTGAGCCCGACAGCAGCCGGGGCGACCTGAGCAAGGGCTTCATTGTGCCGCGCGGTACCATGATGGACAGCCTGGCGCTGAAGAAAACCGGCGTGACCTGCAGCTATACCACGGCGCACGAGGTCAACCTGCTGCCGCTGAAAATCGACAAGGTCGAGCTGGGCGGCGTGCCCGCCGATCTGCCGCTCGCGCAGCTGGGGCTGAGCCAGCGGGGGATCAACAGCGCCTTACGGATCCGCATCGCCTGCGACGGCCCGCAAAACCTCGGGCACCTGGATTTCGACCGTCTGGAATTCTTCCTCGGCGGTCCGGACATTGAAGCGCTGAAGCTGCTGGAGCTGGTGATGGAGCACCACGCCGGGATCGTCTGTCAGACGGTCAGCCCGCAGCCGCAGCGACAGCTGCTGGCGTCTGACGCGCTGCGCCAGGAAGGCTTTGAGCCTGACCAGGCGCTGCTCCCGGACGATCTGCGCAACTTTGACGGCTACCGTCTGCTGCAGGAGTATTTCGCGTTTCCGGCCCGCTTCCGCTTCATCAGCCTCAGCGGTCTGAGCAAGCTGATTCAGCGTTGTGAAAACGAAAAAGCCTTTGATATTTTCATCCTGCTGGATAAGTCGGATGAACAGCTGGAGCGCGTGGTCGATGCCAGCCATCTGGCGCTGCACTGTACGCCGGTCATCAACCTTTTCCCTAAGGTCGCCGCGCGTCAGAAGCTGAACGAAGGCCAGCATGAATACCATCTGGTGGTCGATAACATTCGTCCGCTGGATTATGAAATTTATGCGGTCAAAAAAATCTATGGCAGCGCCGACGGTCAGCGTGATGACCAGACGTTTCGTCCATTCTGGAGCACCTGGAGCGGCGACGCGGGCAACTACGGGGCCTATTTTTCCCTGCGTCGCGAACAGCGCGTGCTTTCCGAGCACGCCCTGCGCTACGGCACCCGTACCGGCTATATTGGCTCGGAGGTCTTTGTCTCGCTGGTGGATGAACAGCACGCCCCCTGGCAGGAAAACCTGCGCTATATCTCTGCCGAGGTGCTCTGCACCAGCCGCGACCTGCCGCTGATGCTGCAGCAGGAGCTCGGACAGTTCATTATGGCCGACTCCATGCCCGTGAAGTCCCTGACCTTGCGTAAAGGGCCGACGCCGCCGCGTCCGGCGCTGGCCGAAGGGTTCAGCACCTGGCGGCTCATCAGCCAGCTGCAGATGAACTACCTCAGCCTGATGGACAGCGAAAATGAAGACGGCGCGGCCGCGCTGCGCCAGCTGTTAGGGCTTTACGCCAACCTGGCAGAAACGCCCGTTGCGCGTCAGGTGGAGGGGGTACGCCACTGCGTGCTGGAGCCGGTTCATCGCCGCGTCCCTGAACCCGGCCCGGTCGTTTTCGCCCGCGGGATCGGCATTACCCTGATGGTGGATGAGCGAGCCTTTTCCGGTGCCAGCCCGTGGCTCTTCGGCAGCGTAATGGAGCGTCTCTTTGCCCGCCTGGTGTCCATCAACAGCTTTACGGAGTTCACCCTGAAGAGTCAGCAGCGCGGCGAGATTGGCTACTGGGCACCGCGCATGGGTAAAAGGGCGCTGATATGAGTGACGCTGCCACTTCACCGCTGCGCGTACATCGCCTGACCCGGCTGCCGGATACGTTCTGGAGCGGGGTCCGCGAGACGCCCTGGCGCTACGATCTGTTTCAGCTGTTAAGGCGCATTGATGCCCAGGGCGGAGAGCGCTACCCGCTGGGACGCGCGCCGCTGCCGAAATTTGAGCCGCTGCGCATCGGCCAGCAGCCGTCGATGAGTTTTGCGCCGTCGACGCTGGCCCAGGTACGTCAGCGGGAGGAGAGCGGCCTGCACGAGGTCTCTATCCTCAGCTTCGGCCTGTTTGGCCCGAACGGCCCGCTGCCGGTCCACATGACTGAATATGCCCGCGAGCGTATTTATCATCATCAGGACACCAGCCTCAGCGCGTTTGCCGATCTGTTCCACCACCGCCTTGCGCTACTGTTTTACCGCGCCTGGGCGGATGCGCAGCCGGCGGTCTCTCTGGATCGCGCCGATAACAAACGCTTTGAGGGCTACCTGGCGTCGCTGATTGGCATGGGGCAGCCGGGGCAGATGAACAAAGGCAGCCTGAGCTCGCATGCACGCTTTACCCACGCCGGACACCTGACCCGTAACGGGCGGGATCCGGAGGGGCTGGAGAAGATCCTGCGCAACTATTTTAAAGCGCCGGTCAAGCTGGTCAGCAACGTGCCGCAGTGGATGCCGCTTTCCACGCGCGAGCAGGCGCAGCTGGGAGCAGGACGTCGCATGCCGCGCATGGGTGAGTCCGCCTTTCTCGGCGTCGCCGTCCGCGACGTTCAGCATAAGTTTCGCATCGACATTGGCCCGCTGAGCGCGGAGGAGTACAACCGCTTTCTGCCGGGAGAAGCGTGGGTCACCGAGCTGCGCGACTGGGTGCGTCAGTACGCCGGGGTGGAGTTTGAATGGGAAACACGGGTGATCCTGCGTGAAGACGCGGTGCAGGGCACCACGCTCGGCAGCAATGGGCGATTAGGCTACAACACCTGGCTGGGCCGTCAGCCGCAGCCTGTCCCGCGTGGCGATCTGGTGTATCGCACAGAGCGGTAATCCTTCCGTATACCGAATTATTGTTAATGGAAACTAACATGTCAGAAATTAGCCGTGCCGTGCTTTTCGGCAAACTGGATACGCTGTTATTTACCTCTCTGGAAAGCGCCACTGCGTTCTGCAAGCTGCGCGGCAACCCCTATGTTGAGCTGGTGCACTGGCTGCATCAGCTGATGCAGCAGCAGGATGGCGATCTGCAGCAGGTCATCCGCCACTTTGCCCTTGATGAACAGCAGCTGACGCGCGATATCGTTGCGGCGCTGGATGTCCTTCCGCGCGGGGCGAGTTCCGTTTCCGATCTCTCCGAACATATCGACAGCGCCGTGGAGCGCGCCTGGGTCTTTGGCTCGCTGAAGTTTGGCGTCAGCCGTATTCGCGGCGGCCATTTGCTGATCGGCATGCTTAAAACCTGGAACCTGGCTAACGTGCTGAAAAGCATCTCGTCACAGTTCACCCGCCTGAACGTCGAGGTGCTGATTGAGCAGTTCGACGCTATCTGCGCCAACAGCAAAGAGACGCAGCAGACCGCTGCCGCCGTCGATGCACCGGCGGGTGCGGTACCGGCTGCGCAGGGGACGCTGGCCCAGTACGGCCAGGACCTGACCGCCCGCGCTCGCGAAGGGAAGATTGACCCGGTTGTCGGGCGCGACGAGGAGATCCGCCAGATGGTGGATATCCTGATGCGTCGCCGCCAGAACAACCCGCTGCTGACCGGGGAAGCCGGGGTCGGCAAAACGGCGGTGGTGGAAGGGCTGGCGCTGCGTATCGCCGACGGCGACGTCCCGGAGCCGCTGCAAAATATCCAGCTGTGGCTGCTGGATATCGGCATGCTGCAGGCTGGCGCAGGCATGAAAGGCGAGTTCGAGGCCCGACTGCAGGCGCTCATTAATGAAGTCCAGTCCAGCGCCACGCCGATCATTCTGTTTATCGATGAGATCCACACCCTGATTGGCGCAGGCGGCCAGCAGGGGACCGGCGATGCGGCGAACCTGCTGAAGCCAGCGCTGGCGCGCGGACAGCTGCGCACCATCGGGGCCACCACCTGGGCGGAATACAAAAAGTACATCGAGAAAGACCCGGCGCTGACCCGTCGTTTCCAGACGGTGCAGGTGCATGAGCCGGACGAAGCGAAAGCCATTCTGATGCTGCGCAGCACCGTATCGCCGCTGGAGACGCACCACCAGGTGCTGCTGCTCGACGAAGCGGTCAGCGCGGCGGTCAAGCTGTCGCATCGCTACATCCCGGCGCGTCAGCTGCCGGACAAAGCCGTTGCGCTGCTCGACACCGCCTGCGCCCGCGTCGCAGTCAGCCAGAGCGCGCCGCCCGCGCAGCTGGAAGACTGCCTGCGCCACCTTGCCGCGCTGGACGTGGAAATTGAGATTGCTGAGCGCGAAGCGCGCGTCGGTGCCGGTGACGCTGAGCGCGTAACGGCGTTACGCGCAGAACGCGACGCGTACGAAACAAAACGCGAAGCTCTGGCCCAGCGCTGGGAAGAAGAACGTAGCCTGGTGCAGGAGATTATTCGCCTGCGCGCGGCGCTGTTCGCGGCGGGCGATGAAGATAGCGCCGAGCTGCGCGGCCAGCTGGCGGAACAGCAGCTGGCGCTCAACGTCTTACAGGGCGATGAACCGCTGCTGTTTGCGGCTGTGGATGAAAACGTGGTGGCCGCGGTGGTCTCTGACTGGACCGGGATCCCGCTGGGCAGGATGGTGAAAAACGAGATCGACGCGGTGCTGAACCTTGCCGACACGCTGAACCAGCGCGTTATTGGCCAGCGTCACGGTCTGGATCTCATCGCCCGCCGCGTGAAAACCTCGCGAGCGAAGCTCGACGATCCCAACAAACCGGTGGGCGTCTTTATGCTGTGCGGCCCGTCCGGCGTCGGTAAAACCGAAACCGCGCTGGCGCTTGCGGAATCTCTGTACGGCGGCGAGCAGAACGTTATCACCATCAACATGAGTGAATTCCAGGAAGCGCACACCGTTTCAACGTTAAAAGGTGCGCCTCCGGGCTACGTGGGCTATGGTGAAGGCGGAGTGTTAACCGAGGCCGTGCGCCGTCGTCCTTATAGCGTGGTGCTGCTGGACGAAATTGAAAAAGCACACCCGGACGTCCACGAGATCTTCTTCCAGGTCTTTGATAAAGGCTGGATGGAAGACGGCGAGGGGCGCCATATTGATTTCCGTAACACCATCATTATTCTGACGTCTAATGTCGGTACCGACCTGATTAGCGCGATGTGCGCCGATCCGGAGCTGATGCCGGAACCTGACGCGTTAAGCGGCGCGCTGCGCCAGCCGCTGCTGGAGGTATTCCCTCCGGCGCTGCTGGGCCGTCTGCTGGTGGTGCCGTACTATCCGCTCAGCGACGAGATGCTGGGGCTGATTGTTCGCCTGCAGCTCAAGCGCATTCAGCGCCGTCTGGAAGAGAATCACAGCATTATTTCTGAGTTTGACGACAGCGTAGTGGAACAGATTGTTCAGCGCTGTACCGAGGTGGAGTCCGGTGGCCGCATGGTGGATGCTATTCTGACCAACACCTTACTGCCTCAGATGAGCCAGATCTTACTTACCGCCAGCCGCAGCGACGAGCAGTACCGACGTCTGCATGTCACCTGCGAGCAGGGCGAGTTTCACTGTCAGTTTGCCGCGTAATAATCATCAAGAGAACTGTAAAAGATGACGGATAATGATAACAATCGGACTGTCCCAAACGCGCTCCCGGTCGGGTACCGCTTCAACGAGTTTGAAATCAAAGAGGTGATCGGCGGCGGCGGTTTTGGCATTGTCTATCGCGCGTGGGATCACCAGCTCGAACGCACTATCGCTATCAAAGAATTTATGCCTTCCTCGCTCGCCGTGCGCGGTGATGACATGACCCTCGTGCTGCGCAGCGAGCGCTTTGGCAAAGCGTTTTCCGCAGGCCTGAACAGCTTCATTCAGGAAGCCCGTCTGCTGGCGCGCTTTAACCATCCGAACCTGCTGCACGTCCTGCGCTTCTGGGTGCAAAACGACACGGCCTACATGGGGACGCTGTTTTACAGCGGCACCACGCTTTCACGCCTGCGCGAACAAAAGCCGGAGCTGATCAACGAGGCGTGGATCCGCCGCACGCTGCCGATGCTGTTTGGTGCGATCAAAACCATACACGACGAAGGCTATCTGCACCGCGATATCTCTCTGGATAACATTCAGATCCAGGATAACGGCCTGCCGGTGCTGCTCGATTTCGGCTCCGCGCGCCGCACAATTGGTAACCTTTCCGACGAAACGGAAACCATGCTGCGCCCGGGCTTTGCGCCGATTGAGCAGTACACCGACGACAATGAAAGCGAGCAGGGGCCGTGGACGGATATCTACGCCCTTGGCGCCGTGCTGCGTACCCTGATTGTGGGATCGCCGCCGCCGGTCAGCGTGGTGCGCTCTATCCAGGATACCTGCAAACCGCTGGTGGAAATTATGCCGCAGGGTTATTCCATCCCGCTGCTGCAGGCTATTGACCGCGCGCTGGCGCTGCACATGGAGGACCGTCCGCAGTCTATCGACGAGTTCGCGGCGCTGATTGAGATGCCGGTCGCCGGGATCAACGATGTGCTGACCGCCAAAAAGACCGGCACCATGCTGGTTCCGGTAGAGGAAGAGAAACCCGCTTCGGCACTCGACTGGCGCCGTTACAAGATCCCGGGCATGGTTGCCGCTGGCGTGCTGGTGGGCGTTGTAGCCGGAGCCATGCTGTTTAGCGGCGGCGGTCAGGATGTGCCCGAGCAGGCGGCGCAGGCACCGGCAGAGACGCGTCCGGCTGAAACCGCCGCGAACACGCCGGACGTGAAGCCAGAAACGGCGAAGGTTAGCGAGCCGGCGGTGGCGGAACAGACTCCGCCACCGGTCGCGAGCCCTGTCGCGCTGGTCTATATCCGTATCCAGGACGGCGAAACGCTGAAAGTGAACGGCGAGCCAAAAGCGCTGCGTCCGGCGACGAACGGTTATGCATCGCTCAAGCTGCCAGCCGGAGAGGTGAAGATTGAACTGCAGGGCAACGGGAGAACGCGTAGCCAGACGCTGGAGATTGCCAAGCCGGGTACCTGGCTGGTGAATCCGTAAGTCAGGCAGGGACAGGGAACAGGACGGAGCGAATGTATAACATTAAGTTTGTCTATCTTTTCAGCGAGAACGTCTCGCCAGCGCTTTTTGCGAAAATTATCCGCCCGTCCGTCGCCGGGCAGTGGATTATGTCGGTGCCCGACAATTCGCTGCGCTCGCTGTTCACGCGCTACGATTTACTGCGAACCATTACCGGTGCGAATCCCTATCAGTCCGGGCGCGATACGCGCAAGCTGATTGCGCAGGATCTTGATATGGGCAGAATCGTTGCAATTGACGAAAGTTTTCGCAGCTGGTCATCGGTAACGGAAATCTTTTACATCAATGCACAGGGGCGGCTGCAGGCCGCCTCGCTTACCGGGCTGGGCTGGTACCCGGTAAGCACTATCGTCGATCGTTACGAAACGATGGTGCGCACCTATGGTTCCCGCCCTGCGCCAACGGAGCTGCCGACGCAGGTGGTGAAATCCAAAGCGGCGCAGGTGCCTGACCAGCCGACGCCGGGCAAAGACGGTAAAACCTATGCCTCTCAGTTGCAGAATATGACCAAAGCCGAACGCTGGCAGGCCCGTAAGGACATGATTGCGAAGGGCAGCAACAGTCTCTACCCGGATGCGCAGATCGCGGCTAAACGGCTAGCGGCGAATAATATTGCCGTGGAGAAAGCGAAGCTTGCGGAAAATGTTTACAAGACCGTAAACCCGCTGGAAACAACGCCGGGCGTGCCGGAGGGGTGGACGGATATTAGTAATGATGATGCGCTCCTGGGCAAGTATGGCCTGAATAAATCGATGCTCTTCGATGATGACACCTCTCCCAATTTTCTTGCTCGCGTCTATCAGCCTAAACCGGATGTGTTTGGGAGTGATATGAATCCCACGGTGGTATTCCGGGGATCGAGGGAGCCGGGTTTTGCGTCGCTGTCTGATAATGTTACCTCGTTGCTCACCAAAGGGGAGTTGGCACCCGTTAAAAACGGTGCAGACTGGTCTAATAACTTCTCCCAGGGCATGGGAATGGCATCTGATTATTATAAAAAAGCCGTGAGTATTGGTAAGGAACTGGCAAGGTCAGGTCAGAATATTGATATTGCCGGACACTCGCTGGGAGGCGGGCTCGCGTCTGCAGCTTCAATGGGAAGTGGTAAAGCAGGATGGACATTTAATGCCGCAGGGCTTAACGCCGGGACGGTAGAAAAATACGGCGGTAAGATCCTGGGCAGCACGGAGAATATTCAGGCCTATCGAGTTAACGGAGAACTGCTGACGAAGATTCAGGAAGTTAATCTTTGGGAGGATCTGAAAACGGTGAAGGGGCATGTCCCGTCTTTAATTCTCAAAGAGGAAATTTCTGCGCTGAGCCCGAATGCTGCGGGTATCGCCCACGATCTTCCCGGTGGGACCGGAAGTGCGCTCGACCGGCATGGTATTAATCAGGCGATAAATTGCATTGAGCAGCAAAAGGATGAGGATATTTCGATAATCGGGAGTCGGTTGTGAAAAAACGTTTGATGGCTTTTGTAGCGTTATGTTTTTTAATCATGATTCAGGGGTGTAAGCAGGATATGGAACTCAATCCACAGGATTACTTCAGCGGTCAGCAGCTTGAACTGGCGAGAGCGATTGAAGAAGGCAATGTCGACGTGGTGAAGACGCTTGCCCCCGACAGCAACCTTAACCAACCCGGAAAGCAGGATATGACGCTCCTTTTCTGGGCGCTTGGCAACGCAATTAATGATAAAAAAACATCTCCCCATTTGAAGGTCATCACTTTGCTTGTTGAGGCCGGTGCGGATCCGCTACAGCCTCGGCCACAAGGGAAAAGCAGCCCCGCAGAATTCGCTCTGAAAGGGGACAGTGCAGACTGGATTAACGCGATGCTGGACGGTGGCCTGTCGCCCGATGTGAAAGATAAGGTTTTCCACGAGCCGATAATCTTCCAGTCGATTAAAGCGAAAAATACACAGACGCTGGAAGCGATGCTCGATCGCGGTGCTGACGTCAATACAGCCAATTCATTAGGCAAAACGCTGGTATTCGACGCGCTGGATAATCAGTCATACGATCATGTTTTATTGTTGCTCGATCGTGGAGCGGATCCGTCAATTAAGGCAAAAAATGGCTGGTCAATGAGCAACGCGCTTGCGGATGCACTGAGTGGGCTTGAAAAAGGCAGCGAGCACTACGAGAAATTAAACGAAATTAAAGAGAAACTCATCCAGAAAGGTGGTAAATGGCCACCTGAGCCTGTTAGGTAATTATTAGCATCCATGAAAGCCAGAGATAAGGTTTTCATTTTCTGGGGATGCATGGATGCGCTGGCTGTTGTGCTTTACTGTGCTCAGTCCGCGCGCCATGACAGGATCCCCTTTATTGCCGATATGCTCTCCTTTAGTACAGCAGTGAACACGCTTTCTGCTGGCGGATATAGCGCTCTACTTTTCTTATTCTTTTGTCTCGATTTCGTATTGTTGCTGTCATTTTTTGCCTCTGCATGGTGCTTTATTACCAGGAGGCCCTTCGCAAGCAAACTGGCGCTTTGTCAGGAAGTTTTGCGTCTGGTCTCCTTCCGGTGCTCTGTTGCACTTTTCCCCCTGTTTTTGGCTATCGCGGGTGAAGCGAGCGTCTGGCTGAGCAGTGTTTTTTTTGGTGTGTCGGAGTGTCTCAAAATTTACTCTCTGTGGGTTTATAAATACGAAAAGGTGGTCTCTCCCGAATAATTCATTAAGGGATTCTCTTGTTGAGGTTTAAAGGCATTTTGATGTGATGCGATCCTTCTTGCCGCCAATCTGGCGGATGATGCCGACAGCGTTGCGGCAACGGCAGGTCAACAGGCCGGTGCGTTATATGGCTATTCAGGTATTCCGCAAAAGTGGAAAGATAAACTGGTCCAACACGAACGTCTCGTCAGCATGGCAGGGGAGCTATTTCACAGTGCACCTGAGGATAACTTTCTTTAACGTTTCTGACGCATACGAGCACCGGCGCATATCCAAAACCACTTTGTCAAAATTAGCTTTACGTTCAAACACGTTTTCAGCATAAACCATTACGGAATACAGATTATGCTCAACCGAATTACCGTTCAGCTCCCGGTCGAGGGGCTGCTCTTCTGGAAACTCTCCGGCCGCGAGGCGATGTCCGAGTCGTTCGCCCTGACGCTGACCCTGCTCGGCACGGATGCGCGCATTGACCGCAGCACATTGCTCGGGCAGCCGGTCACGGTGACCATCCCGACGCAGAACCTGCTTACCTCCCGCTATATTAACGGCAAAGTCACGCGCGTGGCGGTGAGCGCCGTTGAGCTGACGGGCACCCGCTACGCGGTGTACCAGCTGACGGTGGAGCCGGACCTGTGGCCGATGAAACGCGACCGCAACCTGCGTATCTTCCAGGGTCAGACGGTGCCGCAGATAGTGAAAACCCTGCTGGGCGAGCATCAGGTTAACGTGGAGGATAAGCTCACCGGCAGCTACCGCGTATGGGACTACTGCGTGCAGTATCAGGAGTCGAGCCTGGACTTCATCAGCCGCCTGATGGAGCTGGAGGGGATTGCGTATCACTTCAGCCACGAGGCGGACAAACACACCCTGGTGCTCACCGACGCCGCCACCCAGCACCAGCCGTTCAACGGCTACGAGGTGATCCCGTATCACCAGACGCCGTCCGGCGGCAGCACGGATGAAGAGGGCATCGGCCAGTGGGCGCTGGAAGACAGCGTGACGCCGGGGATTTACAGCCTCGACGACTACGACTTCCGCAAGCCGAACGCGTGGCTGTTCCAGGCCCAGCAGAACCCGGCATCGCCGAAACCGGGCAGCATTGACGTTTACGACTGGCCGGGACGCTTTGTGGAGACCGGGCATGCGGAGTTCTATGCCCGCATTCGCCAGGAGCGCTGGCAGGTGGAGCACCAGCAGATTCAGGCCACGGCCACGGCGGCAGGCATTGCGCCGGGCCACATCTTCACCCTGACCAACGCGCCGTTCTTCAGCGATAACGGCCAGTATCTGGTGACGGCGGCCGGATACCACTTCGAGGAGAACCGCTACGCCAGCGGCGAAGGTGAAACCATTCACCGGACTGATTTCACAGTCATCCCGGCGTCGGTCTCTTATCGCCCGGCGCAGTCCACGGCGTGGCCGCGCACCTACGGCCCGCAGACGGCGAAAGTGGTCGGGCCGCAGGGGGAAAGTATCTGGACGGACAAATACGGTCGCGTGAAGGTGAAATTCCACTGGGACCGGCTTGCGAAGGGCGATGACACCAGCTCCTGCTGGGTGCGCGTGTCGAGCGCGTGGGCGGGCCAGGGCTACGGCGGGGTGCAAATTCCGCGCGTGGGCGATGAGGTGGTGGTGGACTTTATCAACGGCGACCCGGACCGGCCGATTATTACCGGGCGCGTGTATAACGAAGCCAGCATGCCGCCGTGGGCGCTGCCGGCAGCGGCGACGCAGATGGGCTTCATGAGCCGCACGAAAGACGGTTCCGTCGACAATGCGAACGCCCTGCGCTTTGAGGACAAGGCAGGTGCAGAGCAGGTGTGGCTCCAGGCCGAACGCAACCTGGATATCAACGTCAAAAATGATGAATCCCATTCGACTGAAAAGAATCGAACCCAATATGTGGGAGAAGATGAAACCTTACGGGTTGTAAAAAATCAGAAAGCGGGCGTTAAAGGGGAGGTCGTTTGCCTGACGGGTAACAGCCGCAGTGACAAAGTGGTTAACGACTATATTCTTTCAGCGGGTAATACGCTGAGGCTGGAGTGCGGTGAAAGCGCCATTGAATTATCGAAAGATGGAAGCGTTAATATCATTGGCAATAACTTCAACTTTACGGCTAAGCAGAATGCGCAAATAAACACGCTTGGCGGTGAACTGCATTTGAATCCTGCAGGTGGAAGCAATGCGATCAATCCTCCTGGCGCATCCCACCAGACGGCGATCCAGCAGGAAGTGGATGGCTTTTTCGTTTTCAACGCTAATAAGTAAACGTATTCAGGCTGGTACATAACCGACTACCCCGTCACCGTAAAGCGCCGGGGTAGTCGATGGGATAAATTGTAATGCACTGGTTTTTCTTCCTTTTCTTTTTGATCCTGACGCTGGCGGTGATCTGGAATGAAAAGAGCGCCTTTGATAAAAAACAGTGGATAACAACGGGTCTGATGTTGGTGCTTGTTCTGCTTTCTACGGTTGTCATTGGTTTCTTTTTGAAATGGCTGGCGCTGTCATTTTTATTATTTCCTGTCGCGGTGGCAAAAAAATACTCCATCATCATTTCTATGTCTCTCCTGTGCGTCTGGGGCATGAAATTTGCCGTCGCTTTGCTGTGTGCTCTATTTTCAGGCGTTATGGCCGCGCATAAAAAAATGAATTTTCGCAATTATGAAAAGATCTCCCTTATGTCACGCACCGTAGCGCCGCCCTTATTTGTCTTCGCTAAACTCCTTCTCTCGTTAGGGTGTGTCCTTATGTTTTCAGGCCTGTGGCTTAAGTAAGTGTTGCGATTGACGCTGCTTCGTGGCCGCTGAAACTAAGATGTTGCATTTACGGAATAACGATTATGCTCAACCGAATTACCGTTCAGCTCCCGGTCGAGGGGCTGCTCTTCTGGAAACTCTCCGGCCGCGAGGCGATGTCCGAGTCGTTCGCCCTGACGCTGACCCTGCTCGGCACGGATGCGCGCATTGACCGCAGCACATTGCTCGGGCAGCCGGTCACGGTGACCATCCCGACGCAGAACCTGCTTACCTCCCGCTATATTAACGGCAAAGTCACGCGCGTGGCGGTGAGCGCCGTTGAGCTGACGGGCACCCGCTACGCGGTGTACCAGCTGACGGTGGAGCCGGACCTGTGGCCGATGAAACGCGACCGCAACCTGCGTATCTTCCAGGGTCAGACGGTGCCGCAGATAGTGAAAACCCTGCTGGGCGAGCATCAGGTTAACGTGGAGGATAAGCTCACCGGCAGCTACCGCGTATGGGACTACTGCGTGCAGTATCAGGAGTCGAGCCTGGACTTCATCAGCCGCCTGATGGAGCTGGAGGGGATTGCGTATCACTTCAGCCACGAGGCGGACAAACACACCCTGGTGCTCACCGACGCCGCCACCCAGCACCAGCCGTTCAACGGCTACGAGGTGATCCCGTATCACCAGACGCCGTCCGGCGGCAGCACGGATGAAGAGGGCATCGGCCAGTGGGCGCTGGAAGACAGCGTGACGCCGGGGATTTACAGCCTCGACGACTACGACTTCCGCAAGCCGAACGCGTGGCTGTTCCAGGCCCAGCAGAACCCGGCATCGCCGAAACCGGGCAGCATTGACGTTTACGACTGGCCGGGACGCTTTGTGGAGACCGGGCATGCGGAGTTCTATGCCCGCATTCGCCAGGAGCGCTGGCAGGTGGAGCACCAGCAGATTCAGGCCACGGCCACGGCGGCAGGCATTGCGCCGGGCCACATCTTCACCCTGACCAACGCGCCGTTCTTCAGCGATAACGGCCAGTATCTGGTGACGGCGGCCGGATACCACTTCGAGGAGAACCGCTACGCCAGCGGCGAAGGTGAAACCATTCACCGGACTGATTTCACAGTCATCCCGGCGTCGGTCTCTTATCGCCCGGCGCAGAGCACGGCGTGGCCGCGCACCTACGGCCCGCAGACGGCGAAGGTCGTGGGGCCGCAGGGGGAGAGCATCTGGACGGACAAATACGGTCGCGTGAAGGTGAAGTTCCACTGGGACCGTCTGGCGAAGGGCGATGACACCAGCTCCTGCTGGGTGCGCGTGTCGAGCGCGTGGGCCGGCCAGGGCTACGGCGGGGTGCAGATCCCGCGCGTGGGCGATGAGGTGGTGGTGGACTTTATCAACGGCGATCCTGACAGGCCGATTATCACCGGGCGCGTATATAACGAAGCCAGCATGCCGCCATGGGCGCTGCCTGCGGCAGCGACGCAGATGGGCTTTATGAGCCGCACGAAGGACGGCTCGGTCGACAACGCCAACGCGCTGCGCTTTGAGGACAAGGCAGGTGCAGAGCAGGTGTGGATCCAGGCCGAGCGCAACATGGACACCAGCGTTAAGAATGATGAAACGCACAGCGTCGGTGGCGAGCGCAGCCATTACGTTAAGAAAAACGAGCTGCATCGCGTGGAGGCTAACCAGATCCAGGCGGTGAAAGGTGGAACCGAGATCCTGACGGGGAAAGGCAAGCTGGATGCGGCGGTGGAGCAGTACGTTATCGCTTCCGGAACAAAGCTGAGACTTGTCTCCGGCGAGAGCGCCATTGAGCTTAACGCGAACGGCAAAATTAGCCTGATCGGCAAAGAGTTTAACTTCTTTGTTGAAGGGGATGGTCATATCACGACGGGCGGAAAGCTGCACCTGAATACCTCAGGCACCAAGCCGGGCACCACGGCGCCGGGCGCGGGGCATAAAGGGGATATTGATGCGGCGGTGCAGGCGAAATTCACGCCGCCGAAAGAATAACCGCTTTCTGTCTGCCGCCATGTTGTCCATAACGGTCCTTAAAATTCTTCAGCATTCTTAGACGCGGATTCACCAATGAAATATACCCTCCAGGAAGGTTCGTTTTCCCTTTTCCCTGCGGCCTGGCAGGATAACAGCATGAACATTATTCGCGATGACGAAAGCGGGCTGTCCGTCGTGGTCAGCCGCGGCGTTATCCCGGATGGCAGCGATTATGAAAAAGAGTTCCACCGCCAGTGGGACGTGATGCGCCCTCAGATGGGCGAGGTCGTTCAGGGCGAGTTCCAGAGTGTGAAAGCCGGGCCTGACGGCAACATCAGCGGTCTGGAAGTTGAAACTAACTTTGACCATAACGGGCAGCGCCTGTGGCAAAAACAGCTGGCCGTGCAGACGCCGGGCAAACCGGTGTTGATGATTTTCACCCTCTCGGCACTCAGGACATTCACTGAAGAGGACGAGGTGCGCTGGAGCGCGCTTAAGCAGAGCCTGACGCTAAACGACAACCGGAATGTGTAAGGCATGAGCGATAACAACGCGGCCCGTAAGGGCGACGAGATTATTCACTCCAGCATTTTTGCGGACATCACCAGCATTGTGGCGGAAGGTGCCGCCTATGCGGTGATCGGCGCGGCGGTGGGTGCCGCCGCTACCGTGGCAGCGCCATTGCTGGGGGCAGGTGCTGCAGCCGCAGGCGTGGCGGCGATTGGCTCCAGCTGTCTGTTAAGCGGCATCATTGGCGGCGTGCTGGCGAACGTGGCGGGGATCACAGACGATATCAGCAGCGCTGCCGAAGGGTTAGGCAACGCGCTTTTCCCGCCGTCGCCTGCGGGTAAAATCACTACCGGTTCGAATAACGTTCTGACGAATGCGATCCCCGCCGCGCGCGCGGCGGGAACGCTGACGCCAGCAGATACCCCCTCACCTGAGCCGCAGTCTCCAGGCAGCTTTGCCGATTACGCGGGCATGCTGCTTTCCGCTGCCGGACAGTTTGGTAGCGAAATGTGGCAGCCGAGCGTGGCCTCTGCCGCCGCGGGCACCTCGCCGCTGGAAGAAGACAAGGTAGCGTGTGAAAAGCACTCCGGACCGCAGTATCTGGCGGAAGGCTCGAAAAGCGTCTTCATTAACGGCCAGCCTGCGGTGCGTGCGAAAGATCGCACCACCTGCGAAGGGACCGTTTCCGACGACGTCTCCCCGAACGTGATCATCGGCGGCGACACGCTCACGGTTCGCGATATCAAAAGCGGCAAAACGCCGGGTCTGGCGCTGGGGATGATTGCGCTCTCCCTGCTCCGCGGCCGTCCGGGCAAGATTTTGAAAAACATGCCCTGCGCGCTGGCGGCGGCCGGCGGCGGGATGCTGGCCGATATGGCCGTCAATGCCGTGTTTGGTTCCTCGCACCCGGTTCACGCCGCCACCGGCGTGAAGGTGCTGAATGACGATGATGAACTCGATTTCTCGCTGCCGGGCCGCTTCCCGCTTCGCTGGCAGCGCAGCTACAACAGCCTGACCACCCGCGAAGGGCTGTTTGGCCTGGGCTGGGCTACCGCCTTTGACAGCTATCTGACGCTGGAAGAAAACAACGCCACCTGGTACGACGAAACCGGGCGCGAGCTGAGTTTCGAGCTGCCGCCTGTTGACCGCGCGTTTTACAGCGTCAGCGAAGGCATCATTATCCGCCGTAATGAGAGCGGCGACGTGGCGATTGCTGACGATGACGGCGCGGTGTGGCGTCTGTATAAACCGACCCGGGCGAATCCATCTATCCTGCGTCTGGCCTCCCTCAGTGACGAGTACGGCAACGCGCTGCTGACAGAGTGGGACGAGCACGGCAGGCTGGTCGGTCTTCACGACGAGCCGCGGGCGATAGACGTCACCCTGCGCTATGAGGACGAACGATTCCCGCAGCGCGTGACCGCCGCCAGCCATTTCGACGGCAACCGTAGCTGGCCGCTGATGCAGTGGGGCTACGATGCGCGCGGCCAGCTGGCGAGCGCGACGGATGCCTCTGGCGTTGTCACCCGCGAATACCGCTATAACGACCACGGCCTGATGGTCTGGCATCGTCTGCCGGGCGGGCTGGAAAGTGAATATCGCTGGAAAAAATTCGATCACTGGCGCGTGGTAGAAAACCGCACCAGCACCGGCGACGGTTGCCGCTTTAGCTACGATTTGGCCACCGGACTGACGACCGTTGAGCACTACGACGGTCAGACGCGCCGCCACTACTGGAACGCGCAAAATCTGATCGTCCGCTACGTTGACGAGCGCGGTGAAAACTGGCGCTACGAGTGGGATGACAACGAGCTCCTGACCCGCCGCATCGATCCGCTCGGGAATGCCGTTACCTTCGTTTATGACGAGATGGGCAACCGGGTGCAGGAGATCGACGCCGACGGCAATGCCCGCGCAACGAACTGGCTTGAGCACCGCGCGCTGCCGTCAGCCATCGTTGAAGCCGACGGCAGCGCCACCCGGTTCTGGTACGACGAACATCACGGGCTGAAGCGTGTGGTGGATCCGATGGGACAGACCACACAGCTGCGCCGGGACGAGTTTGGTCAGGTCGTTGAAGAGATAGATGCCGCCGGCAACAGCCGCTACCAGGAGTACAACGAGGCGGGACAGCTGGTGCGCGCGACGGACTGCTCTGGCCGCACGACCCGGTATCACTATCATCCGCTGGGCTGGCTGGTCGCCGAGACTGGGGCTGACGGTGAAGAGACGCGCTATCGCTACGACGCTGCAGGGCGCCCGGTGCAGCTCGATCGCCCGGAAGGCTGGACGGAGTCGCTCAAATGGAACCAACGCGGCCTGCCGGTGAAGCATGCTGGCGCGGACGGTAAAGAAAGTGAGTTCAGATACGATGAGGCAGGGCGCTTAACCGCCACGCGTAATACTCAGGGTGAGGAGGTTCGTCGCCGCTGGGACAGTCGAGGGCGTCTGGTTGCTCTTGAAAACGAAAACGGCGAAGCGTATCAGTTCCGCTGGGGTGCAGACTCTCTGCTGCTGGAAGAGGTAGGGCTCGATGGCGTGGCCTCGCAGTATCGCTACGACGCCTGCGGGCGCACGATAGCGCGTACCTTTGCCGCCGGTCATCCCGAAGCCATTACCCACGCTTTCGCCTGGAGCGCGAGCGGCCAGCTGGTCGCCCGCACCACGCCGGAAGGACAGACCCGCTACCACTATACCCCGTCCGGGCTATTAAGCCGGATTGGGCTGCACCCTGCGCTTTCAGCCGACGCGTGGACCACCGAGGCAGAGCAGGAGCTTGCCTTTGACTATGACGCGCTTGGTCGCGTCACGCGCGAGGCGGGCGAGCACGGCGAGCTGGCGTGGGAGTATGACGCCCTTGGCAACCGCACCTCTATCACGCTTCCCGATGGTCGCGAGCTGAAGCAGTTTTACTACGGCAGTGGGCATCTGCTCAGCATTGCTCTCGATAAGCTGTCGGTCTCCGATTTTACCCGTGACGAACTCCATCGTGAGACCAGCCGCACTCAGGGGCTGCTGACCACCCGCAGCGAATACGATCGTCTTGGGCGACTGCATCGCCGTGACGTCTTTACCGGCAATGCCCAGCGCCCGTCGCCGCGCCGCTGGTCCCGCCGATGGGATTACGATTACCGCAATAACCTGGTGCGGGAAGAGCGGGACGATAACCCGTTCAGCTGGTACCGCTGGCAGTACGACAGCGCCGGGCGTCTGCTCGTTCAGGACGGTACGCTGCCCGGCCAGGAGCAGTGGCGCTGGGATGCTGCCGGTAACCCGCTCGAAGGCTCTGCTGAGAAGGTTACGCACAACCGTCTGACGCAGCTGAACGGCATTCGCTGGCGTTATGACATCCACGGCCGCACCGTGGAGAAAGATAACGGTCAGACTCGCTGGCACTACCGCTATGACGGCGAACATCGCCTGACGGAGGTTATCAGCCAGCCGCGGGACCGTAACAGGCCGCAAACGCAGGTCAGCTTCCGCTACGATCCGCTCGGGCGACGCATCAGCAAAACGCGTCAGCAAATGCTGGGCGGTCAGCTAGCCGGCAAGCCGGTTACCACCCGGTTTGTCTGGGAAGGGTTCCGCCTGCTGCAGGAGTTGCACGGGGATGTGCCGCTCACCTACGTCTACAGCGATCAGGACAGCTACGACCCGCTGGCGCGTATCGATGGCGTTGATGCCCCGGAGATCTTCTGGTTCCACTGCCAGCCGAACGGCACGCCGGAGCGGATGACGGATGTCGAAGGGCAGGTGCGCTGGGAAGGGGTTAACAGCGCCTGGGGCAAGCTGCTGCGGGAAAGCGAAACGCAGCTATCAGGATATTCCCAGAACCTGCGCATGCAGGGGCAATACCTGGACCGTGAGACAGGGCTGCACTACAATCTGTTCCGTTATTACGACCCGGACTGCGGACGGTTTATGCAGCAGGACCCGATAGGGTTGGCGGGGGGGATAAACCTTTACCAGTATGCGCCGAATGCGCTGGGGTGGGTGGATCCGTGGGGGTTGTCGTGCAGAAACAGCTGGAATGATTTCCAGAATAAAACAAAAGGAGTTTTCTCAAGTAGGGCATGGGCAGCAAAGGCATATAATTCATTAAAAGGTACGACGAAGCCCAATCGGCCAAACCCAACAACCTATTTAAATCCTTCCTATGTTAAGCAACATCTTGCATTATTTAACGATGGCATTTCTAAAATTGCTTGGGGAGTAAATAGAGCTGAGATTGGTCCTCCATCTGGTCATTTTGTGATGCCAAAATCAGTTG
>NZ_JASEWO010000276.1:0-3822 GCF_030024295.1 Pantoea sp. Pa-EAmG | reverse complement strand
TATTCAGTAATTATGCTGTAAAAGTAACCAGTAAAAGTGACAGGGTTGGTCACTATCACTGATTACAGTGAATCGTGGGACGGTTTACCGATTATAGTGAACGTCATTTCAGGACGAAACGGCCCTCTGCGTCGTCTGACTTTTACTGATTGCAGTGAACGTTCTCAACACTCCCCTGCCCTCACCGCAGGCACTGGCCTGCAAGGGAGGTAAAGCCAGCTAATGACTACAGTGAACGTAATCGGGCTGAGCCTAAGCGGGCATTTACTGATTACAGTGAACGTGTTTGTCAGGTCTTGCTGCCTCAAAGCGCAGCGCGCGCGAACCCGGCTACTGATTACAGTGAATGTTGTTAGCTGAGTGCCCTTCCCTGTGCCGCACGACCCTCCCTCGACCTGGCGCGATAAAGATGATCGGGTTTACTGATTACAGTGAATGCTCAGTCAGGCAGGTCAGCAGTTCAGGCTTAAACACGCTTTTCCTTTTACTGACTACAGTGAATGCGCCGCAGCGATCAGGTTATGAATATCTGATAACGGTCACACTACTGATTACAGTGAACATTGACGAAAAGGCATTCATAGTTTACTGACTACAGTGAATGTCGCTAACATCGACGTCGCAGTTTACTGATTACAGTGAATCTCATACCTGCATCAATCGATGCGCTGGCAGATTGCCGCCAGTAAGGCGGCCCTTAACATGGCACTGCACGGCGCTCGCCGCGGCGCAGCCTAATCTTCCTGCAGGCAATGCTCGCCAGCCCGCAATCGCACACCGCGTAATTCTCATCGTGTGCAGCTTCTCCCCTTCTCACTGGCTGGCGGCACCCCCTCACACCGTGCTATGCATCCAGTCGCTCAGGGAATAACTTAGTAGGCTATTGCTGACTACAGTGAATCCTGCTCATTGCGTGAGCGGATGATGCGCGGAACCACTGACTACAGTGAACATTTACTTTTGCGCACTGGCTCACCCTGGCGCCGGTAGCACTGTCCCTGCGCTAAGAATCACTGATTACAGTGAATCTTACGGCAGGGTTACTGATTGCAGTGAATGTTCTGCCGAGTACAGTGAACGCAGTTCATTCCTTTTCGCCACCCGCTGATTACAGTGAACGTGCGGGCTGCTCTGTCAGGTAACGGCGCGCCGTATTTCACCGTAATCGCCCGCTTCTGCCACACATGTCGGTTACTGATTACAGTGAACGTCTGGTTTAACCCCCTATTGCAAAAGGTCTTTTTACAACGCGAGCCGATGATGAACAGATGAGATAGATTTGCCTCATGTGCAGGATTTCGGTATAAAGTCATAAATCCTACATGTGTGGAGCAAGTATGGCTAACGATGAGAAGCAGGTTCTGAAAGTCGCTCAACGCTCAGAAAGAATGCTGATGAGCCTGACGGAGCAGATTCAGGCGCAAAAAGAAGAGTTACACGAGAATACTTTTTACCAGGTTTATGCCAAAGCGGCGTTAGCCAAGTTGCCCAAGCTGACGCGCGCCAGTGTCGATTACGCGGTTAACGAGATGGAAGAAAACGGCTATCCGTTTGATAAGCGCGCGGCCGGCAGTTCCACCAAGTACGCGATGTCGATCCAAAATATTATCGACATCTACCATCATCGCGGCGTCCCGAAATACCGCGATCGCCATCCTGAAGCGTTTACGCTGTTTGTCGGTAACCTGAAAGGCGGCGTGTCTAAAACCGTTTCCACGGTATCGCTGGCGCACGCGCTGCGCGCGCATCCGCACCTGCTGTTCGAAGATTTACGCATCCTGGTTATCGATCTCGATCCTCAGTCTTCGGCCACCATGTTCCTGAATCATGAACGTTCGGTCGGTTTGGTTGAAGCCACCGCAGCTCAGGCGATGCTGCAAAACGTCAGCCGCGACGAGCTGAAAAGCGAATTTATTGTGCCGTCGATTATTCCAGGCGTTGACGTACTGCCTGCCTCTATCGATGACGCTTTCATTGCCTCACGCTGGGAAGAGCTGTGTGCAGAGCATCTGCCGCAGCAAAACGTGCATGCGGTGCTGTATGAAAACGTGGTGGCTAAGCTGAAAAAAGATTACGACTTCATCTTTATTGACAGCGGCCCACATCTGGATGCCTTCCTGAAAAACGCCATTGCCGCTTCCGATTTGCTGATGACGCCGGTGCCGCCGGCACAGGTTGATTTCCACTCCACGCTGAAGTATCTGACGCGCCTGCCCGAGCTTATCGACATCATCGAAGAGTCGGGAGCCACCTGCCGGTTGCAGGGCAACATTGGCTTTATGTCCAAGCTGTCGAATAAAGCGGACCACAAGATGTGTCACAGCCTGGCGAAAGAGATATTTGGCGGCGATATGCTGGATGCGGCGCTACCTCGGCTGGATGGCTTTGAACGCTGCGGTGAATCGTTCGACACGGTTATCTCCGCTAACCCATCGACTTATGTCGGCAGCAGCGAAGCCCTGAAAAACGCGCGTTCGGCGGCAGAAGACTTTGCCAAAGCCGTCTTTGATCGTATTGAATTTATCCGCCTGAACTGAGGTTATTATGAGCGCAAAAAGAATCACTATTGGCCGCACCTTCAGCCAGAGCCCGTTACAAAATGAACCCAGCGAGGATGGTCACTCCCAGACGTTCATCCTTTCCACCGGTAAACGCGCCCTGTTCACCCTGGAACAGATCACGGCTAAAGAGATAGAAGAACGTACGTACGTGGTGATGGAAACCAACGGCCGTGACCAGTCCGGTCTCACGCCAGAGTCACTGCGCGATATCATCCGTACCATTAAACTGCAGCAGTTCTTCCCGGCCATCGGCGTGAAGCGTGGCGATCGGATTGAAATCCTCGATGGTTCGCGTCGTCGGGCGGCCGCGCTGCACTGTAAAACCGGGCTGGATGTGCTGGTTACCGACGTTGCCATCTCTGCCGAAGAAGCCCGTCGTCTGGCGCAGGATATCCAGACCGCGCGTGAGCATAATCTGCGTGAAGTCGGCATGCGTTTGCTGTCACTGAAAGACAGCGGCCTGTCGCAAAAAGAGATTGCGCAGAGTGAAGGGCTGTCACAGGCAAAAGTGACCCGCGCGCTGCAGGCTGCCAGTGTGCCGCTGGAGCTGGTCACCCTGTTCCCGAACCATTCAGAGTTGACCTATCCTGACTACAAAACGCTGTTGCAGGCCTACGAAAAACTGCAGGAAACCGGTCAGACGGTAGACGCTCTGATTGAAACCATCGGCATGGATGTGGACAGCGTCTGTGCGCGTGAAGGCCTGGCGGAAGATGAAGTCAAGAATGGCATCCTGCGGCTGGTCCGTAACGGTAGCCAGACGCTGGTGCAGGCGCCGGCAAAAGATAAAGTGGTGGCGACACCGCTATGGACCTTCGCGGATAAAGACCGTTACGCCCGTAAGAAAACGCGCGGACGCATGTTTAGCTACGAGTTTAACCGTCAGTCCAGAGAGTTACAGGAAGAGCTGGATCGCGTTATCACCGAGACGCTGAATAAGTATCTCAATCAGTAGTAGCGCTTTACCTCTGATGATCAGCAATCTGTAGCAGCACAACCCCGTACATCCTGAACCGTGCCGCTACAGATTGTTACCTCACTCACCTGATATCTCCCTCCGTAATTTCATCCTTCGCCAGCCTGATTTCATAGCTAAGTGCATGAAATCAAATCAACCTTAGCCGGAATTTCAGGCTGAAATCGCCAATCCCACAATATAATACGGTGAAACCGCGCGCTCGCCGTGGGTGACTTAGGTAATGGCCAGTTTTGCTGGAAGCGAAAGCACCAGAGAAACCATCAGGGAGAATCCTTAACGGAA
>NZ_JASEWO010000275.1:0-3860 GCF_030024295.1 Pantoea sp. Pa-EAmG | reverse complement strand
GCTTTGCGCGGATCGACCTCAGCCGCTGGCGTTTCCGCTGCCGGCTCAGCGTCGGCCGGCGTCTGCGCCGCCGCCGCTTTCTTCGCTTTGGCGCGGGCGATAGCGGCTTCAACCGCCGCTTTGCGCGGATCGCTTTCTGCGGTCGTGGTGTCAGCGGCTGGCTGTGCCGGCGCGGCCACTTTTTTCGCTTTAGCACGCGCAATGGCGGCTTCCACGGCGGCCTTGCGCGGGTCAATGGCCTGGCGGCTTAGCGGTTCGGTTTCAGCCTGCTTCTCGGCCTGCTGCGCCAGCGCCTGGGCATGGCGCGCTTCACGTTCGGCGGCTTCCTGTTCCGGCGTTTTGGCCTGACGCGCTTTCACGCGCCCGGTTGCCGCTTCCAGCTCGGCTTTATCGCTGCGCGCAACCCGCTGTTTGGCCTGCTCGTGGCGCGCTTCCCGCGCCAGTTTTTCCCGCTCAAGGCGTGCCTGACGCGCTTCAAAGCGTGCTTTGGCTTCGGCGGTGCGTTTGGCCTCCAGATCGATGGCGCGCAGTTCGGCTTTTTCCTGACGGTAATACTGCACCAGCGGAATATTGCTGGGACAGACATACGCACAGGCACCGCACTCAATGCAGTCATCAATGTGATGGGCGCGCGCTTTGTCATGATCGCCACCCTGACTGTACCAGTACAGCTGCTGCGGCAGCAGTTTTGCCGGGCAGGCGTCAGCGCAGGCGCTGCAACGGATGCAGGACTGTTCTTCCTGTGGTTGCCCCATCTCGCTGGCCGACGGTGCCAGAATACAGTTGGTGATCTTCACCACCGGCACGTTGAGGGACGGCAGGGTAAAGCCCATCAGCGGCCCGCCCATGATCACCATCTGGCGCGCGCCCGGCGTGAAACCGACCTGTTGCAACAGATGGCTTACCGGGGTACCGAGACGGCCCCAGACATTACGTGGCCGGGCAATGGCCTCGCCGGTCAGCGTCACCACGCGTTCCGTAATCGGTTCGCCATCGACAATGGCGCGCTTCACCGCCCAGGCGGTGCCGACGTTCTGCATCAGCACGCCAATGTCGGTGGAGCGTCCGCCGTGCGGCACTTCCCGCCCGGTGAGAATTTTGGTCAGCTGTTTGGCACCGCCGGAAGGGTATTTGGTTGGGATCACCCGCAGCTGCAACTCGCGGTCACCGGCCAGCGCCTGTTTCAGCGCGGCAATCGCCTCCGGCTTATTATCTTCAATGCCAATCAGCACGCGTTCCGCCTGCAGCACCCAGGCGAGGATGCGGCAGCCTTCCAGCACTTCCGCCGCACAATCCTGCATCAGGCGATCGTCCGCCGTGATGTAAGGTTCGCACTCGGCGGCGTTGATGATCAGCGTGTTGACGCCGCGCAGTCCGCCGCGCAGTTTGGTGGCGGTCGGGAAGCCCGCGCCGCCGAGGCCCGCAATACCGGCATCGTGGATGCGTTTCACTACCGCGTCCCGACCCAGCGCGCGATAGTCCGGCTGCGGATCGAGCGGCATCCAGCGGTCTTCGCCATCGGCGCGCAGGAAAACGCATAGCTCGGACAGGCCGGAAGGGTGTGCGGTCATGTGTGGCGCGATGGCTTCAATGGTGCCGGAAGTGGGCGCGTGCACCGGTAGCATCCGGCCGCTGCCAAAGGTCAGCGGCTGGCCGCGCAGCACCTTATCGCCCGGCGCGACACAGATTTCGCCTTCGTGGCCAATATGCTGTTTCAACGGAATGATGAACTGCTCAGGCAGCGGGAGCTGGCTGAGCGGCGTGCCGCTGGACTGGGTTTTCATTTCCGGCGGGTGAATGCCGCCTTCGAAATCCCACAGCTTGTCTTTGCGCAGCAGTGATAACAGATTAAGCATGATGTTCTACCGGGATCACCCGTACAGGTATGGTGTCAAGATCCCACTTCCAGTTGGCCGTGGTGGTGGCAACCGGACGCATCTCAATGCAGTCGGTCGGGCAGGGCGCGACGCACAGGTCGCAGCCGGTGCAGACATCGCTCAGCACGGTATGCATGGCGCGCGTGGCACCGACGATGGCGTCAACCGGGCAGGCCTGAATACATTTGGTGCAGCCAATGCAGTTGGCTTCGTCAATCCACGCCACGGTGCGCACCGGCGTCAGCACCTCCGCGCCGCCATCCAGCGGCTGCGGTTCAACGTTAAGCAGCTCGGCCAGCTTCAGCATGGTCTGTTCGCCGCCCGGCGCACATTTGTTAATGGCCTCACCGTTATTGCCCACCGCATCGGCGTACGGACGGCAGCCGGGATAGCCACACTGGCCGCACTGGCTCTGCGGCAGAATCGCATCGATCTGCTCAACAATCGGGTCTTCTTCTACTTCAAAGCGGCGCGAGGCGTAGCCCAGCAGGGCACCAAACACCAGTGCCAGCGCCGCCAGAACAGCAATAGCAATCCAAATCGCGGTCATATCAGAATTTCACCAGACCGGTAAAGCCCATGAACGCCAGCGCCATCAGGCCAGCGGTGATCAGGGCGATGGAGTTTCCTTTGAACGGTGCCGGCACGTTGGCCAGCACCAGACGTTCACGCATGCCAGCGAACAGCACCATCACTAGCGAAAAGCCGAGTGACGCACTGAAGCCGTACAGCGCCGCCTGCAGGAACGTGTGGTTGAGGTTGACGCTCAGCAGCGGCACGCCCAGCACCGCGCAGTTGGTGGTGATCAGCGGCAAAAAGATACCGAGCAGGCGATACAGCGACGGGCTGGTTTTACGCACCACCATTTCGGTGAACTGCACCACTACCGCAATCACCAGGATATAGGCCATGGTACGCAGGTACACCAGATCGAGCGGCAGCAGAATCAGGTGATTCACCAGCCAGGCGCAAATCGACGCCAGCGTAATGACGAACGTGGTGGCAAGTCCCATGCCAATGGCCGTTTCCAGTTTTTTTGACACGCCCATAAAAGGGCAAAGGCCGAGGAATTTGACCAACACGAAGTTGTTCACCAGCACTGTGCCAATAAAGAGCAGTAAGTAATCGGTCATTTTTTAACCTGGGAAGCCGAAAGGCGTTTATTATCCGGAATTGAGAGGTGCATCTCAACCTTTGCGCGATTCGTGCGCTGGCTGAGAGCACTCAGAATTAAATTCCTGACGAAAAGAGCGTCATCAGGGCTGAATAAAGGTCTGTTTTACCCGCTGTGAGCGTTTGAAGTAGGGCACAAAGACTGCCGCCGAGAGCAGGGCCAGCAGCAGCGTCTGGATCGCTTTCCCATCGGCCACCGGCGTAAAAGCGAAGGTTTTCAGCGCCAGCAATACGGTCATCAGCAGCCAGAGAATGTAGTGACGTGGCAGACGGCGCGAGCGCTGACAAAAGATCCAGCACACCCAGATGCTGTACAGCCACACCGCGGCGGCGGTGAGTAAGGACACCAGCCACTGCGTCATTAAAATACTGGCGTGAGAAAACAGCGTGGTGCGCAGTTCCGTGTCAAACAGCGGCCGCAGATAGAGCGCCACCACCAGCGCGCTGGTCAGCATCGTCATAATCAGCCAGGCCAGCGGCAGCAGCAGCCAGCCGGCAATACGCGGCGGGTTTACCGATTCGGACATGTTGTTCATCCTGATGTAAGAAAAAAGACGAGGCAGAGCGTACCATGTCCAAACGGGTCACGCCCGATTCGGACAGCGCACCAGGGGCAGAAACAGAGATAAGCGCGCTTTACACCACGTAGCGCCAGACGGATTTCGGCACACAGCCGAGGTCATACAGACGGCCACCTGAGGCGAGTTCAGCACGGCGGTGATCGGCGGCGCGGTACATATTGATGATCTCGTTATCATCAGTGAGCGAATAATTGAGGTGATCGTAGAGTTTTTCCAGACTCTCAAGATT
>NZ_JASEWO010000055.1:0-25037 GCF_030024295.1 Pantoea sp. Pa-EAmG | reverse complement strand
CAGGATAATAATACGCAGCGATACTATTATTTTGCTCATCAATCACTAAAAACCAGCATTATTACCCGACTCATCCCTGCCAGAAATTAATAACGTCTTCATTGGCAATGTCTAATACCTGCACCTTCTACTTAATTAGAGTTAGCAGTAAGGACGCGTAACCTGTTATCAATCAGACTGATAAAAATATTACGATAAATTATCAGAATCGTCGCTGCTTAAAAATTTCGTTAAAGAAAATAAAAATGACAGATGCCGGTGTTAAGCCTACCATGAGAAAGACCATTATAATATTTACGCTTATTAACCACGCCAGCGGCAGGGTGTTGCAGGCCGCATACTGTACTTTTTGCTGTTAAATTTCGCACCGGAACCAGGCCGGCGCGGAGGAAATTATGCTGATGAATTTCAACGGTGACGACGATCGCCGCGCACGGGCATTGAAGGCGCTGCGCAGTCGCGACGAAAGCCGTGACGACGTATTACAAAACTTTGTTCGGCTGACCAGTCAGGCACTGGGTATTCCAGGTAGCTTTGTCTCCGTTCTGGATGATGAACATCAGTATATCTGCGCCGCCCATAATTTTGCGCTGAAGCACTCGTCCCGTGACGACTCGCTGTGCCGCCACGCCGTGGACAGTGACGGCGCGGTAGTTATCTCCGACACCCTGCTGGATGCGCGTTTTGCCCGCCATCCGCTGATCATCGGTGCCCCTTTTATCCGCTTTTACGCCGGTGTGCCGCTCAGGCATCGCGATGGCTATGTGCTGGGCACGCTGTGCGTCACGGACGTGGCGCCACACGCGTTCAGCGCTGATCAGGTGAAGATATTACAGCTGCTGGCCGATCTGGTGATGTCCTTCCTCGAAGCGTGGCACTGCGCCGGCTTCACCGATCCGGTCACGGCACTGCCTAACCGCCAGCGCCTGATTCGCGACCTGCAGCGGCTGGCCTCCATCGGGGACCGGACGCCGCAGCGGCTGATCCTGATCGACTGCATTGATATGCCGCGCGCCTACGAGCTGGCGCGCTCCATGGGCATGGGGCCGGTGGAAAGCCTGCTGAAGCACGTCACCACGTTACTGCCTTTGCGCCTGCAGCCTGGTGCGGACGACATCATATATACCGTCGCCACCGGGCGTTTTGCGATTCTCACCATGGACAATAGCCCGCTGACCGCCGCATCGGTGGCGGAAAACCTGGCAGGAATCAGCGCGGATTTGGGCGCGGGTATCTCTGTCGCCCTCACCTGCTTTACCGGCGAGGTCATTTTCACGCCAGCAGAACTTCGCGCGCAGGAAGTGCTGCGCCGGGCGGTGAGTGCGCTGCATGAGGCGATTGGCAACCGGGTGCCCGCCATGAGCTTCAGCCTGGTAGCCGATCAGCGCCGCACTCAGGACTTTCTGCTGATGAACGATCTGGCTGCGGCATTGCAACAGGATCAGGGCCTGTGGCTGGCGTTCCAGCCGAAGATCTGCCTGAACAGTGGCCGGCCCGTTGGCCTGGAGGCACTGGTGCGCTGGCGGCATCCGCAGCGCGGCGAACTCGCTCCCGATCTGTTTATCCCGCTGGCGGAACAGACCGAGCTGCTCAGTGCCTTAACCAGCTGGGTGACCGACAAGGCGATCGCCAGGCTAAAACGCCTGCAGCACAGCCCCCTCCAGCTGCCGGTGACCATCAATATCAGCAGTCGCGACTTCTCTGATCCCGGTTTTGCCGATGCGCTGGAAACGAAGATGCTGCAGGCCCGTCTGCCGACCTCGCTGCTGGGCATTGAATGCCTGGAGACCGAGCAGATTATTGACAGCCCCGCTGCGTTACAGGGGCTGGAGATGCTGAAGCTGCGTGGGTTTGGCATCTCGCTGGATGACTTTGGCACTGGCTACAGCAATATCGGCTATCTGCGACGGATGCCGCTGGATGTGATCAAACTTGATCGCGCGCTGATCAGCGAAATCGCCTCAGATACCGCGTCGCGGATTATCGCGCGCAGCATCATTACCATGCTGAAACAGCTGGATTACACCGTACTGGCTGAAGGCGTAGAGAATGTCGACACCGTTGCTGCGCTGGCGGAGTACGGCTGCGATCAGGCGCAGGGTTACTTCTATGCGCGCCCGCTGCCGGAAAGCGAGCTGGATGCGTGGCTGACGCGCCAGCTCGCGGCACAAAGCTGAGTTATGGTTCAGTGTATGCCGGGGAGCGTCTGGAGCAGATTCAGTGGTAATACGATGAGTCTGTTAGCTTAAAGCAGAATGATACTTTAAAGGTGAAACAGAAATACCCGGCTTAGTTTTAGAGAATGCACTTCACGGCCTCGTTATAAACCTCCGCGAGTTCTATTTTACCAACCGATATCACGAAAACCACCACCTTCTCGTCTTTCACCTGATAGACAAGGCGATAACCTTAAGACCTGAGCTTTATTTTGTAGCAGTCAGGCATACCGCGAAGCTTGTTCGCTTCAATACGGGGTGCCTCAAGTACTTCAGCCAGCTTTTTTTTTAATTGTTCACGTACCGTCGAGCCCAGCTTTCGCCATTCCTTTAGTGCCCGCTCGTCAAAATCCAGAAAATAGGCCATCAAAGGTCATCCAGCGTCACACGAACTGGCTTAGGATTGCGAAGCCGCTCTTTCACTATTTCGACCAGCTCAGCATCTTCGTCGCTCAGCAGTGTCTGTTTGAACGGTAAACGTTCATTTTCGGCGATATACTCAAGCATGAGACGAAGCGCTTCAGAGGGAGTCACCCCCATTTTTTCAAGCGCAGCGTAAGAACGTGCTTTGAGTTCATCATCAATACGCAGGTTGATGCTGCCCATGTCCTACACCTCTTGTACATACAAATGTCATTACAAGTATTTCACTCCCTCATGCATATATCAAGTCATGCCCAGCGTTATACGCGCTCTGCAGGTAATGAAATTCACCGCAACACGACTTCTGCCTTAAACGTAGCCCATCAGTTTCAGCATTGACTGCGCCTGGTGCATCGCTTCGGCGCGATGGGTGACGCCCAGCTTCTGGTACAGATTACGGATATGAGTTTTGATGGTGGTCGCCGCGACGTCCAGCTCGCCGGCGATCTGATCGTTGCTGTAGCCGGAATAGATCAGCCCCAGCACCTGCCATTCGCGCTGGGTCAGCGGGCTGGTGCGAATCAGCTCCGGCACATCCGGGTGGTTCAACAGCCGGCTGACGAAGCCCTCATCGAAATGGGCAAACTTATGCCGGTGATACTTATTGATCTCACTGAGAATGCGCCGGGCCCGATGCTGATCGAGTTCGCTCAGCGTATTGAGCTGAATTAACTGGCGCAGCTGCTGCGCCATCATTTCGCCCTCAATCACGAAGTGGCTGACGAAGCCGGTGCTGCGTGCCAGCTTCAGCGCTTCGATCAGCGCCTGCTGCGCCTCCGCTTTGCGCGCGGTTTGCCAGTAGATTTGATTCAGCAGCAGCAGGTTACGGTTTAAATCACTCATCAGCCGCAGCGCATGCGCATTTTCATTCAGCTCATCGAGGATCACTTCGGCCTGGCTGAGATTGCCCAGCAGAATCTGCGCCCGCGCCACATTGCGCCACTGGCCCTGCAAAAAATGATTGTTGGCAAAGGCGGGTTTATCGGTATGGCGCATCCAGTGGCTGGCGCTCTGCGCATCGCCCGTCATCTGCCAGTAGATCAGCCGCACTTTGTCGGCGTTGGCAATCCAGTCGCTGTGCAGCACGCCGTTATTCATCAGGTTTTCCAGCCGGCTGAGATAGCTGCGCGCATTATCCAGATTGCCGCGTGCCAGCGAGCACTGAATCAATAGCCCAAGGCACTGGATTTGCTGCTGGGGCGGATAGCCTTTCAGGACTTTGATGCCCGCGCGCGCGGCGTGTTCGGCCTCATCCAGCCGGCCCCACGCCCACATCAGCTGCGCACGAATGCGCAGTAAAAACTCGTGCAGCGGGATGTTCGCCAGATGCTGTTCACCCACCAGCACAAACGCTTTTTCCTGAATCTCCCACGCTGACTGTAAAAATCCCTGCGCGAACAGGATTTCGCTCTGCTGAATCAAACTCCACAGCGCGTAGTGCCAGGCTTCATCGCGGCGCGCCATCTGTTCGGTTTGCCGCATCAGCGCCAGCGAGTTGGTCAGATCGCCTTTGCAATGCATCACTTCGCCGTGCACTGAAGTGGCCACAATGCGGCTGTAGCGACGCGTTTCCGGCAGCGTTTCCAGCGCCAGCCGTGCCAGCCGCTCTGCTTCGTCGGCGTTGCCGTGATTAATGGCTACCTGCGCGCGCACCGCATTGAATTCACCCTGCAGCGCGGCGTCAATTTCGCAGTCGCAGCCTTCCTCAAAGCGTGCCAGCAGCCGGTTAACTTCGGAAAATCGATGCTGGCTCTGCATCAGCCACGCCTGCAGAAGTACCAGTTTCGGGCTGGTCAGCAGCGTGCGCCACGGCAGCGCATTCAGCGACTGCTCCAGCAGCGCCAGTTCGCTGCGGTTGAACAGCGTCCACGCATGCTGCAGCAGCACGTCGCGCAGCATATCAGTATCGCCGGACGCCAGCGCGTGATGAATCGCCTCGCCGGGAAAACCCTGCGCCATCCAGCTTTGCGCAGCCGCGCGGTGAATGGCCGGTAGCTCGCTGGCCAGCTCCCATTCGCAGCGCTGACGCAAAAAGCTGCCGAACAGCGGGTGATAGCTGAACCACTGCCCTGAATCATCCATGCGCTGAATAAACAGTCCCTGACGTTCAATTTCTTCCAGCCGCATGCGCCCGTTGTCTTCACCGGTCACGCAGGCGACCAGCGCATCATTCATCGACTGCAATAACGCGCTTTTCAGCAAAAAATGGCGCGTGGCGGCATCGACGTTATCCAGCACTTCCTCGACCAGATAATCGGAAAGGTGGCTGGCATTAATACCGGAGAGCCGGCGAGCGGAGTCCTGCGCCGATGCCGCGCCCTGACGGGTGGACAGTGCGATCAGCTGTAACGCGGTCGCCCAACCTGCTACATCATCACACAGACGGTTGCTCTCATCCGGCGCGAGCGGCGCACTCAGGCGGCAGTCGAAGAACTGTTTCGCCTCCTGATGGGTGAAGGCCAGCTGCTGGCTGCCCAGCTCCAGCAGTTGTTCACGCACGCGCAGATTAGCAATACCCAACTGCGGCAGATTGCGGGACAGCACTACCAGCGTCAGGTTATCCGGCTGATGGCGCAGGAAAAAGCGCATCGCTTCATGCACGGCAGGATTGGTGATGTGATGATAATCATCGATGATCAGCCACAGCGGCTGCTGCCACGCGGCCAGCTCATTAAACAGCTGGGCGAACAGCGCATTGAGGTTCACGTACTGACGCTTTTGCGCCAGCGTCTCGCTGCGGCTGCATGCGCCGCGGGTAGCCTGCTGCAGCGCGGCGATCAGGTAATCGGCGAAGCGCTCCGGCTGATTGTCGCCCTCGTCTAATGAATACCAGCCCAGCTCGCTTTTATCAGCCGCCCACTGCGATACCAGCGTGGTTTTGCCGTAGCCCGCCGGGCTGGCAATCAGCACCAGCCGGTAATTCGCCGCTGCGCTGAGCTTTTGCAGCAGACGATCGCGGGTAACCGTGCTTTCAGGACGAACGGGACGACTCAGTTTTGAGGGTATCAACATGGGCGCACGCTTCTCCGTTAACGTTCAGCGCATCATTTTTTTACGCTTCGTAATTAATAGTCATACACGTTCGGAGATTCGGTTACTGAATGCAAGCGAACTGATTAGTTACGCTTTACAAAAGCGAGTGTTATCACACTCCTGCCGCGCTTTCAGATTTACCTCAGCCTCTCCACCCTCCCTGTCCTCCCCGTGGAATTTTCTACAGGAGGAGGTAGCCGCCTGGCGGCAGCGTCACACTGCCTGTAACCCTATTTATTCGACTGGAGTTTCCCTATGGCACTGCCCACATTTGACCCTGACCGTTTTTCTGCCGCGCTGGTGCGCCAGTGGCAACGTTTTGGCCTGCCGGATGCGCAGGAAATGAGCCCCGACCAGTGGTGGCACGCGCTGAGCGGCGCGCTGGCCGAACTGCTGGCGGATATACCGGTGCAGCCGGCCGCTGGCGGACAGCGCCACGTTAATTATCTGTCAATGGAGTTTCTGCTGGGCAGGCTGACCGGCAACAATCTGCTGAATCTCGGCTGGTACGACGGCGTTAAAGCGACGCTGGCCGCAGCAGGCGTGACGCTGAGTGACGTGCTGGAGCGTGAAACCGATCCGGCACTGGGCAACGGCGGTCTGGGACGGCTGGCCGCCTGTTTTCTCGATGCGATGGCGACCACCGGCCAGCCTGCGCTCGGCTATGGCCTGAACTACCAGTACGGTCTGTTTCGCCAGCATTTTGTCGGGGGCGCGCAGCACGAACAGCCGGATGACTGGCAGCGCGATCGTTATCCCTGGTTTCGCCACAACGCGGCGCTTGACGTGCAGGTCGGACTGGGCGGCAGCGTGACCACCATTGACGGCGTGGCGCACTGGCAGCCTGCTTTTGTTGTGCAGGGTGAAGCCTGGGATCTGCCGGTGGTCGGTTTCCGCAACGGCATCACGCAGCCCTTGCGTCTGTGGCAGGCAAAGCATGCCCGACCGTTTGATCTCCAGCGTTTCAATAACGGCGATTTTCTGCGTGCAGAACAGCAAGGCATTGAGGCGGAAAAACTGACCAAAGTGCTCTACCCGAATGACAACCATCAGGCAGGCAAAAAGCTGCGTCTGATGCAGCAGTATTTCCAGTGTGCCTGTACGCTGGCGGATATTCTGCGCCGTCATCAGGCGGCGGGACGATCCATCGAAACGTTAGCGGATTATGAAGTGATCCAGCTGAACGATACGCATCCGACGCTGGCCATCCCGGAGCTGTTGCGCCTGCTGCTGGATGAGCACCGGCTCAGCTGGCAGGACGCATGGCGCATTACCCAGCGCACCTTCGCCTATACCAACCACACGCTGATGCCGGAAGCGCTGGAGTGCTGGAACCTGCGCCTGGTGCGCAGCCTGCTGCCGCGCCATCTGATGATCATCAATACGCTCAATGCGCAGCTAAAACAGCAGGTTGAGGCGCGCTGGCCGGGTAATCAGGCGATCTGGTCAAAACTGGCGCTGGTGCACGATCAGCAACTGCGCATGGCAAATCTGTGCGTGGTCGGCAGCTTTGCAGTCAACGGCGTGGCGGCGCTGCACTCGCGGCTGGTGGTACAGGACCTGTTCCCCGAGTATCACGCGCTGTGGCCGGAGAAGTTTCACAATGTCACCAACGGCATCACGCCGCGTCGCTGGATCAACCAGTGCAATCCGGCGCTGGCGGCGCTGATCAACAAAACGCTGCAGCGTCCGTGGCTTAACGATCTCGATGCGCTGCAGGATCTGACGCCATTCGCCGATGACGCCGCCTTCCGCGCCGAATATCGCGCCATTAAGCAGCACAACAAGCAGGCACTGACAGAGTGGATCGCCGCCCGAACCGGCATTGCGGTGCAGCCTGATGCGCTGTTTGACGTCCAAATCAAGCGGCTGCACGAATACAAACGGCAGCACCTGATGCTGCTGCACATGATTGCGCTGTGGCAAACGCTGGTCAGCGATCCGCAGGCCAATCTGGCTCCGCGCGTGATGCTGTTTGGTGCCAAAGCGGCGCCGGGTTATGCGCTGGCGAAAAACATCATTTACGCCATCAATAAAGTAGCAGAGACCATTAACCACGATGCGCGCGTCGGCGACCGGCTGAAAATTGTCTTTATCCCTGATTACAACGTGTCGGTTGCCGAGCGCCTGATCCCGGCCGCCGATCTCTCGGAACAGATCTCTACTGCGGGCAAAGAAGCATCCGGTACCGGCAATATGAAGCTGGCGCTGAACGGTGCACTCACCATCGGTACGCTGGATGGGGCCAACGTTGAAATCGCGCAGCAGGTCGGTGAAGAGAATATCTTCATCTTTGGCCATACCGTAGAGCAGGTCAGCGCGCTGAAACAGGCCGGTTACTCGCCATTGAACTGGCGCAGTAAGGACGCGCAGCTGGATCGCGCGCTGACCGCGCTGGAAGATGGCACCTTCAGTAACGGCGACCGCACGGCGTTCAGCGATCTGGTCAACAGCCTGGGCGCGCAAGGCGGCGATCCTTATCTGGTACTGGCTGATTTTCGCCACTATCTCAACGCGCAGCAGCAGGTTGAAGCGCTGTGGGCCGATCCTGAGGCCTGGACGCGCGCCGCAATCCTCAATACCGCGCGTTGCGGCATGTTCAGTGCCGATCGCGCCATTCGTGACTATCAGCAACGTATCTGGCAGGCCAGCCGCTAAGGAACGCCATGAAACCCAAAGATGCTCTTGATCGCCGTGCTGACGCGCTTATTGCTGCGGAATATATTGATGCGCACGGAAAACCGCAGCAGATTTCTGCTCTTACCCATCAGCGTCTCGCTGCGCTGATGCAGGCCCCTGCGAACGGCTCCGCACCGCTGCCGCCGGTGGTGATTTTTTATGTCGGACAGCCACTGAGTCTGGCACCGGTGCTCAGCGCCGACGCGGAATGGCAGCTGACGAGCGAAAGCGGCGAAAACTGGTCCGGGCGCTGCCAGCCGGGTGAAGCGTTGGTGTTGCCCGCGTTGCCCGCCGGTTATCACCAGCTGACATTGACCCAGGAGTTACAGTGTCACTATTGCCCGATTATAGTGGCACCCCGCCGCTGCTACGAACCTGCGGAACTGCTGGCGGGCGAATCGCTGTGGGGCAGCTGTATTCAGCTGTATACGCTGCGCTCTGCGGCTAACTGGGGCATCGGGGATTTCGGCGATCTGCGGCAGATGATCGCTGAAACCGCGCGGCGCGGCGGCGCGTTTGTCGGGCTCAATCCGCTGCACGCGCTGTTTCCTGCCGCACCGGAGAGCGCCAGCCCTTACAGTCCCTCTTCCCGGCGCTGGCTCAACATCCTCTATATCGACGTAAGCGCCGTGGCAGATTTTGGCCTCAGCGACGCGGCGCAGGCCTGGTGGCAAGCTGAGAAGACGCAGCAGGCGCTCCGGTCAGCGCGAGACGCCGCGTGGGTGGATTACACTGCCGTCACCGGGCTTAAGTTGCAGGGACTACGGCTTGCCTGGCAGCAGTTTCGCCGGCGCACGGCAGATGATGGACAGGCGCAGGCGTTTGCGGAGTTTGTGCGTGCCGGGGGCGACAGCCTGCTGCATCAGGGGCTGTTTGATGCGCTGCACGCGGCGCGCAGCGCCCAGGATGGCACGGGTTATGGCTGGCAACACTGGCCGGGCGAATGGCAGCAGGCGAACAGTGCGGCAGTGCTGGCGTTCCGCATCGAGCACAGCGACGAGGTGCGTTTCTACATGTGGCTGCAGTGGCTGGCGGCAGAGCAATTCGCCGCCTGCTGGCAGCTGTGTCAGCAGCAGCAGATGGCGATCGGGCTGTATCGCGACCTGGCGGTGGGCGTGGCGGCGGATGGCGCGGAAACCTGGCGCGATCGGCAGCTTTACTGCCTGGACGCCAGCATTGGCGCGCCGCCGGATATCCTCGGTCCGCTCGGTCAGAACTGGGGATTGCCGCCGATGGACCCGCAGGTGATGGCCGCGCGCGGCTATGAACCGTGGATCGACCTGCTGCGCGCCAGCATGCGCGACTGCGGCGCGCTGCGCATCGACCATGTGATGGCGCTGCTGCGTTTATGGTGGATACCGAAGGACGAAAGCGCGGCGCACGGTGCCTATGTGCACTATCCGGTGGATGATTTGCTGGCGATTCTGGCACTGGAGAGCCAGCGCCATCGTTGCATGGTGATTGGCGAGGATCTGGGCACCGTGCCGGAAGCCATCGTTGATAAACTGCGCGACGCCGGTGTGTACTCCTACAAAGTGCTCTACTTTGAGCAGGAATCGCAGCGCCACTTCCGCGCGCCAGCGACGTGGCCGCGTCAGGCGATGGCAGTTACCACCACCCATGATATGCCGACGCTGCGCGGCTGGTGGCAAAGTGACGATTTGCGGCTGGGCAGTGCGCTGGGACTGTACCCCGATCGGGCGATTCTCGCTGGCCTGTATCGCGATCGGCGCCTGGCTAAACAGGCGTTGCTGCGTACGCTGTTGCGCAGCGGTGACCTGCCGCCGCGCCGCCGCTTCCGGCGGGCCAGCGTGCGCATGAGTCATCAGCTTAGTCAGGCGATCCATCGCTATCTGGCCCGCAGCCAGTGTGCGCTGCTCGGTTTGCAGCCGGAAGAGTGGCTGGATATGGCACTGCCGGTCAACGTGCCGGGCACCGTCGATCAGTATCCCAACTGGCGACGTAAACTCAGCGTAACGCTGGAAGCGATAGCGGAGGATGACAGAATCGATGCGTTGCTGACGGCGGTACATTCACGCCAGCGTCAGCGTAAGTAGCACGAAACCGGCCTGCTGCGTGCAGGTCGGAGTGCCATAAAAAAGGTGCGCCTAAGCGCACCAGGTGGGGCAACTCAGCACTGTCGGGGCAGTTTCACCCCTTGCCTTTAACACTGCTGATAAAGGTTTGCCGCGCCGATGTCGATCCCAGACGCTCCGCTTCATCCAGCAGCTTCAGCGCTTTATCGATATTGCCCTGTTGCACCGCCTGACGAATGCTCTGATTGAAATAGCTTTCCGTCTGATTCACCAGCGGTGCCGGTTCAGGCGCTGGCGCGCGCGCCGTCGTGGCGGCCATGGCCGGCCGGGTGCTGCCAACGGTGACAGCGGCAGGCGCGGCTGAGCCAAACAGCGGGCCGACCAGAATCGACGAGCCGGAACTGGTTGCTACTTTCAGTTTGATTTTGCCGTCGCGACTGTGACGCGCCACCGGATCGGGAATATCCGGTACCGCATGGCCGGTGCCTTTGGCATAAGCTTTGGCCGGATCCAGCAGCGTCGTGGTCTGGGTTAAATCCTGGTCGGTGGTGAACACCAGCAAATAGATCTTCTGCTGGCCCGGCACCGGCGTCAGCTTCATCACCCCTTCCAGCCGATCGGCGCTCATCACGCCGGGCTGCTGATAGCTAAAGAAGCGGCTCGGAAACCACGCGGCCGGCTGCAGGTTTTCATCCAGTACCAGCACATTTGGCGCAAAGACCTGATTGTGTACCACCTCGCTGCTTAGCGTAACCGTCAGCTCGCCCTGATTGGCAGGAAGGCTGTAAGCCGCAATGGCCCCCGTGACGCCACGTACATCCAGCGGCGTTGCGCTTTGTGTCAGCGTGGTGGTTTGTGCACGTGAAGCATCCACCGGCTGCCAGCTCAGCTGCTGCAGCCGCGCGGTGGGAATGGACGGCGCCGCGGAAAGATCCTGCGGCACCAGATTGATGTCGGCCTGAACTGGCATAATGACGCCGGTCAGCAGCGCGCTGCTCAGGCAGAAGGCGATAAGATGTTTTTTCATTGTGATATCCCAACAAGCTGTCAGGCAGCGGCGTGGGCCAGGCAATGGCTGCCGCTGTCCGAAAACGCCGTGCGTCTGGCGCACGGCGGGTGTTTGCTTAACCTGCGTAGCGCCTTACCACCAGATTTCCATCTGTGCGCCAAAGGTCCACTCATCGTTGTCGCCACGGCTGTTGGTGAACAGACCGTTGCCGCTGCTGTCCGCTGCGGCCAGCGACGTGATATCGCCGGAGGCGTCTTTGCTGTAGCCCCACTTCTCATCCCATTTGGCATAGGTAGCGAACAGGCGCAGCGCCGGACGTGACCAGATGCTGTCGCCAGCCTGCCACTGCTGCGCCAGGGTAATTTTGTACTGGCCGTTGCGTTCGCTGACCTGCTGTGACTTAACGTTGTCATAGCCGACTTCCAGCAGGGTGCTCATGATCGGCGTCCATTTGTACATAGGACGTACGCCGACGGTGTACCACTCGGTTCCGCGGTTGTTATCCAGATCGACGTTCTGGTACATCGCCACGTACATCAGATCCCAGCGATCGGCCAGCGAGATCGCACCGTGATCGAGGATGCGGTACATATTGCCGTTGTTATTGATGTTGCTGCCCTGCGGCAGGCCTTTGCCCTGCGAGGTCAGCGCATCAGTGGCGTACTGCAGCACAAACTTGTTGTAGCCTTTCAGCATGCTCTGCGTGTGTTCCGCGGTGAACATCCAGCCATCTTTCGACGCGCCGTCGTCTAAGCGATAGCCGTCACGCGCGTTGGCGCGGCCATAGTCGACACCCAGTTCCAGCACGCCATTGGGGTTAGTTTCCAGGCCGGCGAGACGCACATCAAAAACGTCATTGGCGGTACTGGTGGCGTAATCACGAATCTGGTCACTGGAGAAAGTGTAAGAGCCGCCCGCTTCGGAAGAGCGCGTCGCAGCGAACGAGAGCTTACCAAACCCGAGATCGACATCTTCCAGACCGGCACCCGGACCGGAGATATCCCAGTAGTAGAAGTCGATCATGTGAACATCGTGACGCTGATAAAAGCGTTTACCGGCCCAGATGGTGGAACCCGGCAGCGCATCGATCAGGTTTTTTCCTTTCACGTTGGCTTCACGGAAGGCCGGTGAGGTCGCTTCCCAGTCATTCTGCTGGGAAACGGAATAGGCGACGTTGGTATCGAAATAGAAACTTTTATCGCCCTCTTTCCACACTTCCTGGCCCAGTTTTAATTCAGCATAGGTTTCACATTCGTTGCCCAGACGGTATTTGCTTTGTGCGCCGGTAGCCTGAAAGCACTGTTGCTCGCCGCCGCTGCCGGTCCAGCCGATACCCGAACGGGCGTAACCCGTAAAATCGACCGCCATGGCTTGAGCGGAGAGCGTACCCGCTGCGATGGCAATCGCGACGGGAAGTTTGCGCAGAGTTAACATTTTCTATCTCCTGAGGTCATTGCTTTTATTGTTTTGCAGGGCTAAACACCGGGCTCCTGATGCAGCCTGCGGCAGGCGCTCCCATCCTCGCGGAACAGGTGACAACGCTCCGGCGGCAGGCCAATACCCATCAGGGCGCCCTCTTCTACCAGCACCACGTCCTCCTGGCGATACACCAGGTTCTGACGAATGGCGGGGATCTGGATATGGATTTGCGTCTCGTGGCCGAGCTGCTCAACCACCTGCACTTCGCCCTCCAGCGTGACATCGGCGATGTCGCTGGAGAGCAGATGTTCCGGACGAATACCCAGCGACATGTTGCTGCCGACCTGGACGCCGGCGCTCTCCACCGGCAGCCATACAAGCTGATCGTTGGGCAAACGCACCTGCACCTGATCGATGGCGGTGGCGGTCACTTTGACGGGCAGAAAATTCATGCGCGGCGAGCCGATAAAACCGGCAACGAAGCGGTTAGCGGGATAGTGATAGAGTTCGAGCGGCTTACCGACCTGGGCGATGCGACCGGCGTCCAGCACCACGATCTTGTCGGCCAGCGTCATCGCTTCGATTTGATCGTGCGTAACGTAAATCATGGTGCGCTTCAGGCGTTTATGCAGGCGTGAGATTTCAATGCGCATCTGTACGCGCAGCGCGGCATCAAGATTGGACAATGGCTCGTCGAGCAGAAACACACGCGGTTCGGCCACCAGCGTACGCCCGATGGCCACGCGCTGCCGCTGTCCGCCTGACAGCGCTTTGGGTCGCCGTTCCAGCAGGTGCGCCAGCTGTAACACCTCCGCCACCTGATTGACGCGCTGCTGGATTTCAGCGCGCTTTACGCCAGCCAGCTTCAGGCCAAACGACATGTTTTCGGCCACCGAAAGGTGGGGATAAAGGGCGTAAGACTGAAACACCATGCCGATACCGCGCTCAGCGGGCGGAACATCGTTCATACGCTGACCGCCAATCAGCAGATCGCCGCGGGTGATGGTTTCCAGGCCGGCGATCATGCGCAGCAGCGTTGATTTGCCGCAGCCGGATGGACCGACGAACACTACAAATTCCCCTTCGCCGATCTCCAGATTGATGTCTTTTGATACCTCGGTATCGCCCCAGGCCTTGGTGACATGGTGTAACGCAACGCTCGCCATGATGCTTTCCTCTTCGCAGGCTCATGCTTGCCTGCAGCACCGCAGGCAGACTCCGGCGACCACTATGGGCAGGCGCAGACGGCGCAACATCCTCCACCGTGTGGGTTTTTACTGGGGGATGAGGCGGGAGGAGGAGTACGCGCACGCCAGCTGCGCCGGCGCGACGTTCACGGCAATTTTGTGAGCTGTCACGCAGAGCTGACGCGTCAATAGTGTGCGCCAGCGCGTATTAAGGCGCGATTTTGCAAGCGCGATCACGGCTTAGTGCCGTTGGGCGTAGAGCGCAGGAGGATGAGGAAATGGCATAACGCCGCACAATGATGCCACTGATGATTTCCGTTTCCGCTTACAGGATGGAGTTATGACAATGAAAACCGGCGCACGCGTTCTGGCCCTTTCCGCCCTTACGGCCGTACTGTTTTCGGCTTCGGCCGTGGCCAAAATTGAAGAAGGTAAACTGGTCATCTGGATCAACGGTGATAAGGGCTATAACGGCCTCGCCGAGGTAGGCAAAAAATTCGAGCAGGACACCGGTATCAGCGTGACGGTCGAACACCCGGACAAAATGGAAGAGAAATACCCGCAGGTTGCCGCCACGGGTGACGGTCCGGACATCATCTTCTGGGCGCACGATCGCTTTGGCGGCTATGCCCAGTCAGGGCTGCTGGCCGAAGTCACGCCGGATCAAAACTTCCAGCAAAAGCTGTTTCCGTTTACCTGGGATGCAGTGCGCTTCAACGGCAAGCTGATTGGCTATCCGGTGTCTGTGGAGTCGCTGTCGCTGATTTACAACAAAGATCTGCTGCCCACCCCACCGAAAAGCTGGGAAGAGATGGCGGCGCTGGATAAGCAGCTGCGCGCCAAAGGCAAGAGCGCCATCATGTTTAACCTGCAGGAACCCTATTTCACCTGGCCGCTGCTGGCCGCCGGTGGCGCCTATGCTTTCAAAAAGACCGATAGCGGCTATGACGTGAAAGATACCGGCGTCGACAATGCCGGCGCGAAAGCAGGCATGCAGTTCCTCGTCGATCAGGTGAAAGCCAAAATCCTTAATGCCGATACCGACTATTCGATTGCCGAAGCGGCCTTCAATAAAGGCCAAACCGCGATGACGATTAACGGTCCGTGGGCGTGGAGCAATATCGACAAAAGCGGCATCAACTACGGCGTCACGCTGTTGCCGACGCTGAACGGCAAGCCGACCAAAACTTTTGTCGGCGTACTGAGCGCGGGCATCAACGCGGCCAGTCCCAATAAGGAACTGGCCAAAGAGTTTCTGGAAAATTACCTGCTGACCGACGCCGGTCTCAACGCGGTTAACAAGGATAAGCCGCTGGGCGCGGTCACCCTGAAGTCATTCCAGCAAACGCTGGAGAAAGACGCGCGCATCGCCGCCACCATGAGCAATGCGCGTAATGGCGACATCATGCCTAACATCCCGCAGATGGCGGCCTTCTGGTATGCGATGCGCACCGCGACGCTGAATGCGCTGAGTGGTCGTCAAAACGTCGATGCGGCGCTGAAGGATGCGCAGGCGCGTCTCAATAAGTAATGCTGTTACGGAGCCGACAGCTGTCGGCTCGCCACTGGCTGTTAAGGAACACCGTATCATGTCAGGAATACCGCAAAAGAGACGGCACAGCCTGGTGCTGCGCAGCCTGCTGGTCGGGATCGGCTGTCTGCTGGTCGGCTACCTTCTGGTGCTGATGTATGCTCAGGGTGAATACCTGTTTGCGCTGGTCACGCTGGTAGTCAGCGCGGCAGGCCTGTGGATTTACACCAACCGGCGCGCCTATGCCTGGCGCTATGTGTATCCGGGACTGGCCGGCATGGCGCTGTTTGTGCTGTTTCCACTGGCCTGTACCGTCGCCATTGCCTTCACCAACTACAGCAGCACCAATCAGCTCAGTGAGGCGCGCGCGCAGCAGGTGCTGCTGAGTCGACAGTATCAGGCCGGGGACGCGATGAACTTCGCGCTCTATCCGCAGGGCGATCGCTGGCAGCTGGCGCTCAGCACGGGCGAAAACAGCTTCCTGTCTGTGCCGTTTACGCTGGGTGGGGAACAGCAGCTCAGCCTCACGCCAGCCGCGCTGCCCGCCACCGCGCGCGCCAGCTTAAAAATCATCACCCAAAACCGTCAGGCGCTGGGTCAGTTAACTGCCCGGCTGCCGGACGGTCGCGAGCTGGTGATGAGTTCGCTACGCCAGTTTTCCGGCACGCGGCCGCTGTATGTGCTGGACGCACCGGGACAGCTGAGAAATCAGCAAAACGGCGCTCGCTATCAGGCTAACCGGGACACGGGGTTCTATCAGCAGATCAATGCAGATGGCAGCTGGGCCAGCGAACAGCTCAGCCCTGGCTTTACCGTTAGCGCGGGCTGGAAAAACTTTGCCCGCGTGTTCACCGATGAAGGCATTCAGAAACCGTTCCTGGCAATATTTGGCTGGACGCTGCTGTTTTCGCTGTTGACCGTGCTGCTGACGGTCGCGGTGGGCATGGTGCTGGCGTGTCTGGTGCAGTGGGAAGCGCTGCGGGGCAAGGCCATCTATCGTGTGATGCTGATTCTTCCCTACGCGGTACCGGCATTCATTTCGATACTGATTTTCAAGGGGCTGTTTAACCAGAGTTTTGGCGAAATCAACGTCATGCTCAATGCGCTGTTTGGCTTCAAGCCAGCGTGGTTCAGCGATCCGACGCTGGCTCGCGCCATGCTGGTGATCGTCAATACCTGGCTGGGTTATCCCTACATGATGATCCTGTGCATGGGCTTGCTCAAGGCGATCCCGGACGATCTTTATGAAGCGTCCGCGATGGATGGCGCCGGGCCGCTGCAGAATTTCTTTTTGATTACGCTGCCGCTGCTGCTGAAACCGCTACTGCCGCTGATGATCGCCAGCTTTGCTTTTAACTTCAACAACTTCGTGCTGGTGCAGCTGCTGACTAATGGTGGCCCCGATCGACTCGGCACCACTACGCCGGCGGGCTACACCGATCTGCTGGTCAACTACACCTGGCGCATCGCCTTTGAGGGCGGCGGCGGTCAGGACTTCGGCCTGGCGGCAGCCATCGCCACGCTGATCTTCCTGCTGGTCGGTGCGCTGGCGGTGATTAACCTGAAAGCGCTACGCATGAAGTTTGATTAAGGAGGCGTTATGGCCATGGTACAACCGAAATCGCAGCAGCTGCGTCTGCTGCTGACGCACCTGCTGCTGCTGCTGTTTATCGCGGCAATCCTGTTCCCGCTGCTGATGGTGATTGCCATCTCGCTGCGCAGCGGCAATTTTGCCACCGGCAGTCTGATCCCGGAACAGATTTCCTGGGAACACTGGCGGCTGGCGCTAGGATTCAGCGTTACTCATGCCGATGGTCGCGTGACGCCACCGCCCTTCCCGGTGCTGCTGTGGCTGTGGAATTCGGTGAAGATCGCCGCAATCAGCGCACTGGGGATTGTGGCGCTCTCGACCACCTGCGCCTACGCGTTTGCTCGCATGCGCTTCGCCGGTCGAGCCAGTTTGCTAAAGGGCATGCTGATTTTTCAGATGTTCCCGGCGGTGCTGTCGCTGGTGGCGCTTTATGCGCTGTTTGACCGGCTGGGGCAATATCTGCCGTTTCTCGGCCTCAATACCCACGGCGGCGTGATCTTCGCCTATCTGGGCGGCATCGCGCTGCACGTCTGGACCATTAAGGGCTATTTCGAAACCATTGATGGTTCGCTGGAGGAAGCGGCGGCGCTGGATGGTGCCACGCCGTGGCAGGCGTTTCGTCTGGTGTTGCTGCCGCTTTCGGTGCCGATCCTCGCGGTGGTGTTTATCCTGGCGTTTATCGCTGCGGTCACCGAAGTACCGGTCGCCTCGCTGCTGCTGCGCGACGTCAACAGCTATACCCTCGCGGTCGGGATGCAGCAGTATCTCAATCCGCAGAACTATCTGTGGGGCGATTTCGCCGCGGCGGCCGTGCTGTCCGCCATTCCCATCACGCTGGTATTTTTACTGGCACAGCGCTGGCTGGTGAGCGGCCTGACGGCGGGCGGCGTAAAAGGTTGAAGATTCATCAGTACCACTGCTTCCTCAACGGCAACCACCTGTTGAGGTTTTGGCGGCCAATGGCCGCCGTTTTTATTGCAGGCATAAAAAAAGTGGGGCACCGTGGCCCCACTTTGTTGGTTTACTGCGCTGGGTTATTCCGGCAGTGCGTAAACCACCACCTGATCGCCCACCTGATCCTTCAGGATGGTGTTACCACCGGCGACAAAGGCAACATACTGCCGGCCTTTGTATTCATACACCGACGGGTTGGCAACCGCGGGCGCTTCGACCTGATCGGACCACAGCTCTTCGCCGTTATCCAGTGAATAGGCGCGTACTTTGGCATCCATTGAGGCACCGATAAAGATCACGCCGCCGGCGGTGACTGCCGGACCGCCAATGGTTGGCGAGCCCCAGCTTTCCGGCATGAAGAAGCCGTACTGCTGCGACGCGCCGACCGGACGACGCCATTTCACATCACCGGTGTGCATATCGAGCGCCACGATCTCGCCAAACGGAGGCTGCCAGCACGGCATGCCGAGCCAGTTATTCGCCACCATCAGGCGCAGGCCGTAAGGCGCGCCTTCCTGCGGGGCGAAACCACTCTCGTTACCCGAGCCGTTATCGGCCTTGTCGTAATCGGCGCGGCTGTACAGCTTCACGTATTGCACGATGTGCGAAGTATTCACGATGGCGATCTGTTTTTGCGGATCGAACGCCACGCCGCCCCACTGCACGCCGCCCGCGCTGTCCGGATAGGTCAGTGCGCCTTCGCCTTTGGTGGTCGGCGGCGTGTACATGCCGTCATAGCTCAGTTTATCCCACAGGCGTGAGCACTGACCGGCACCAACAATATCAGCCAGTTTCCAGATTGCCGGTTTTTTGGACTGATCCAGCAGCGGTGCCGGTTTGGTCGGAAACGGCTGGGTCGGCGACAGTTTCTCGCCCTGCACCGAACCATCGCCCTGCGGCACCGGACGCTCCTCAATCGGCCAGACATCTTCACCGGTCAGGCGATTGACCACAAACAGGAAGCCCTGCTTGGTGGCCTGAATCAGCGCCGGAATCTGCTTGCCGTTCACGGTAATGTCCATCAGCGTCGGTGCTGAGTTGATGTCGTAATCCCACACATCATGATGCACCCACTGTCGCGACCACACCACTTTGCCGGTACTCACATCCAGCGCAGTCGTGGAGGTGCCGAGCGGAATTGGATCGACGCGGTTGCCGCCCCAGTAGTTTGGCGAAGGTGATGACACTGGCAGATAAACCAGGCCATGCGCTTCATCGGCCGACATGTGGGTCCAGACGTTAGCCGTGCCGGTGCGCGGGCGAATGCTGGCCGGGATGGCGTCAAAGGTCCATTCACGTGCCCCGGTCTGCGCGTTGATTGAAAACACCGTGCCCGGCGGCGCTTCTGCGTAAGCCCAGTCTTTGCCCGCCCAGCCAACGATCAGGTGATCACCCACCACCGTCGGCGGCTGGAGCAGAGACAGCGGGAATTTAGCGTTAACCGTATTCCACTGGTTGACGTTGAGCACACCTTTATCTGCAAAGTTTTCGCACAGCTTGCCGGAATCGGCATCCAGTGCGTACAGCTTGCCGTCAACGGTGCCCATATAAACGATTTTCTGGCAGGCCTGACCCGCCTGCGGATTTTTCGCCTGCCAGTAAGAGACGCCACGATTTTTCAGTACCGGCTGGGTCAGCGCCTGACGTGGCGATTTAGTATCGTAGTGCCACTTCTCCTTGCCGGTGCCCGGATCCAGCGCAATCAGCCGATCAAATGGCGTACCGATGTACAGCGTATCGTTGGCAAAAATTGGCGTGGCGGACCAGACGGTCGCCGGCGTGTCGCCCTTGCCATCCGAAACGTCACCGGTGTGAAACTCCCAGATTTTTTTCAGCTTGCTGACGTTGTCAGCGGTGATTTGTTTCAGCGGGCTGTATTTCTGCGCGTTGAGCTGGCCGTGAAAACTGTCCCACGTCGCCGTGGAGGGCACCAGCGGCGTGGCCGGCTGGCTGGCGGAGGCCACTTTCTCGCCGTCGCGCTTGCCGCTGGAGACATCATCGGTGGCGTGCGTGGTGCCGGGCGCCTGCTGATCGGCCGCATCCACGTTGAGTTTCTCCTGCGTACCCATCGACGCCTCAGCGGCTTTATCTTCGGCGCGTAGCGTGGCAGGTGCCATCAGCAGCGCCAGGGCGGTCATGCCGACTTTGAGCAGCGGAATGTATTTTTCATTATGCACGGTTAGCTCCTTGTGCAGTGGCGTGGCGAACGCGATGCGCCGGGTTGCGCGCCAGCATAATCAGACCCATCAGCCCGATGACCATTGCCAGTGTAATGATCCCCTGATGCAGCAGCGCGGCAGCAAAACCGATCGCGCATAACAGCAGCAGCGTAATGACTATCAGGAAAATACGACCGGTACGGCCGGTGGCCGCGCGCAGCAGGAAGGTCAGCACCGCCAGAACGACGCTGGCAATAGCGACGCCCAGCGCGCCAATGGTGCCGGTGACACCGGTGAGTGGCGTGAGCCAGGCATACAGCGCGACGGCAAAGCCGATGAGTGCCGCCAGCAGCAGCAGTAAACTGCCCAAACGGGAGGATTGAGATTGCAACATACCAGGAAGTCCCTTGAGGATGAAAGCACGGAAAACAGCGTGTACTGATGAGTCAATGCGGCTGTTGTTCACACAGGCTGGTTGAATTAACGTCAGCGCAGCGTGAAAAGCAGCGGCATATATCACTTCGCGTTGCTGAGTATAGACGATGATATTCAGGCTGCCCGCCGGATTAGAGGCAGAGAATGAATCCGGTATAAATGGGGGATTTATGACCGTCGCCGCCGGGTGTTTTACAGGATTATTTAGCGAGGCCAGCGAGTCAGGCAGGGAAGTTAATTACAAACGCTCAGTCCGCAGGATATTTAAACCCTGCGGACTGAGTAAGAGACCAATAAGGCGTTACGTGTTAGCCCAGCAGTTCTTTACGCACAATTTCTGCACCGGCACTTAATGCCTGCAGCTTGCCGTAAGCCACATGACGTGACAGTGGCGTCATGCCACAGTTGGTGCTTGGATAAAGTTTATCGGCATCAACAAACTGCAGCGCTTTACGCAGCGTGGCAGCCACTTCTTCCGGTGTTTCGATGGTGTTGGTGGCGACGTCAATCGCGCCAACCATGACTTTTTTACCACGAATCAGTTCAATCAAATCCATCGGCACGCGTGAGTTCTGACACTCAAGCGATACAATATCAATGCCGGAACTCTGCAGTTTCGGGAAGATCTCTTCATACTGACGCCACTCGGTACCCAGCGTTTTCTTCCAGTCGGTGTTGGCTTTGATGCCGTAGCCGTAGCAAATATGCACCGCGGTCTCACATTTAAGCCCTTCGATGGCGCGTTCTAAGGCGGCAATGCCCCAGTCATTCACCTCGTCGAAAAAGACGTTAAAGGCGGGTTCGTCAAACTGAATAATATCAACGCCAGCGGCTTCTAATTCGCGCGCTTCCTGGTTGAGAATTTTAGCGAATTCCCAGGCCAGCTTCTCACGGCTTTTATAGTGATCGTCATACAGCGTGTCGATCATGGTCATCGGGCCAGGCAACGCCCATTTGATTGGACGCTGCGTCAGCTGACGCAGGTATTTGGCATCATCGACAAAGACCGGTTTCTGCCGGCTCACTTCGCCCACCACGCCGGGTACGCTGGCATCATAACGATTACGGATGCGCACCGTTTTGCGATTTTCAAAGTCAACGCCGTTAAGGTGTTCGATAAAGGTGGTGACGAAGTGCTGGCGCGTTTGCTCGCCGTCGCTGACGATATCAATACCGGCCTGCTGCTGGTCGTCCAGACATAAACGCAGCGCATCCTGTTTGCCCTGAATCAGCTCATCGCCCTGCAATTTCCACGGCGACCATAATGTTTCCGGCTGCGCCAGCCAGGAGGGTTTCGGTAAGCTGCCAGCCGTTGACGTCGGTAATAATGTTTTCATTAATCAATAACCTTATTTATTCGTTAATCAAAGAGCGAAATGATCAGACCACTGTTTCAGAATGCTGTGGTAAGGCTTAATAAACTGCTCTTCGGTAAATTTACCCTGCTCAATCGCCAGGCGGGTACGCTCTTCGCGATCGTAAACAATTTTGGTCAGCGAGTGATCCTGATGATACAGGTCTGGCTGATATTCAATGCCCGCCGGTGAGTTCGCATTGTAAATCTCCGGGCGGTAAATCTTCTGGAAGGTTTCCATGGTACTGATGGTGCTGATCAACTCCAGGTTACTGTAATCACTGAGCAAATCACCGGCGAAGTAGAAGGCGAACGGCGCCACGCTGCTGGCCGGCATGAAATAGCGCGCTCTGAGTCCCATTTTGGCAAAATAGAGATCGGTCAATGAAGATTCATTTTGCTGATACTCAATGCCCAGCACCGGATGCTGATTACCGGTACGACGGTAAATATTTTTGCTGGAGACGCTGAGGCAAATGACCGGCGCTTTGCGGAAGTTGGCTTTATACGTCTCTGAGTTGACAAAATGGCGGAAAATATTGCCGTGCAGCACGCCGAAGTCATCCGGAATACTGAAACCAGAACGGCCTTTATTATGCTCGGACAGCAGAACGCTGAAATCATAATCACGCACGTATGAAGAGAAGTTGTTGCCGGTGATCCCTTCAATGCGCTCACTGGTTTTTTTATCAACAATATTCGTCTTCAGGATCTCAATCGCCGGAAAGCTTTTACCCTCGCCGCCAGCACCCAGATTCATCTCTACAGAAATGATATCCAGTTCAACCGCATAGCGATCGCCTTTTGGGTTGTCCCAGTTCGCCAGCGAATTGAAACGGTTGTTCATCATGATCAGCGCGTTGCGCAGATTCTCTTCACGATTGCTGCCGCGCGCCAGGTTGGCAAAATTGGTGGTAATGCGCGTATCTTTGGAGGGATTGTAATTCTCATCGAAGCGCGTGCTTTTTATACTAAAGGTAAAATCATTTTTCATCGCGAGCGGGCATCCTGATTTCTGCTTGCAACCTGACGCTGTTCTCTCCTTTGCAGGATTTCCCAAATCGTTTACAGGTTTGCAAATTCAGCAGTGGTCATATTGTCGAAAATATTTAACATGACCTTAGTTATGCCAGAGTCCCTGCGTGAGGAAAAGTGATTAAATTTCAAAGCAAGATGAGCTAACTTCATGTTGCCTGCACCAGCCTCGCGTTGAAGTAAAGTAGGTCGCGCTTGCGCAAAAAACCTGCAAAATCAGGCGCTAATCTGAACCATTGAGCTGGCAACCCTTAGCCTGTCAGCTGACGGCGCGTTTGTCAGTTGAAAAAACTTCACCATCAGCGTTTTCCATCCCCCTTTAGCGCTGTCCATCCAGATTTTCAGCGGTTAGAATGGCTGACTTCATATAATTTGCATTATATGAAGTCAGGATCCGCAGGATCATCACCTTTGGTTAACATGATGCAGTGTGTCTGCGCCACGCCGTGCCTAAAAAACCGGCACCGCTACGTTAAATCTGGCGGGTGATGACCCTGCTACATGCACAGAATTCACGTAGCGACGTCATAAACTAATGAGTAAAACGGACACTCTGCCCGGTATTACCGCCAGCCCGGCTCTGATGAACAGTATTGATGAGGATATTGCTGAACGCCTGAAAGCGTTTGTTAGTGATAAAGAAGCGTTTTCTGACAATACGTGGCGACAGTTGCTGAGCGTTATGCGCATCGGCAGCCGCTGGGCGACTGAACATGGCCGGCAATTTTTGCCGATGGAGCCTGCCGATCTGCGTGATTACCTGCTGTGGCTTCAGGCATCGGGACGCGCCTCTTCTACCATCGCGACTCATGCGGCATTAATTTCCATGTTACACCGTAACGCCGGTCTGGTGCCGCCCAATGTTTCGCCGCTGGTGTTCCGGGCCATGAAAAAAATCAATCGCAGCGCGGTGATAGCCGGTGAACGTGCCGGTCAGGCCATCCCCTTTCGCATTCGCGATTTGCTTACGCTGGACCAACGCTGGGCGGGCTCTGACCGCCTGCAACAGCAGCGCGATCTGGCATTTTTGCATGTGGCTTACGCCACGCTGTTGCGCATCAGTGAACTGAGCCGCCTGCGGGTGCGTGACATTTCGCGCTCGGCCGATGGCCGTATCATTCTCGATGTCGCCTGGACCAAAACCATTGTGATGACCGGAGGACTAATTAAGGCTCTCGGCGATCTCTCATCACAACGGCTGACCGAGTGGCTGGTGGCATCCGGGCTGATCGCTGAACCCGACGCGTTCATTTTTGGCCCGGTGCACCGCGCCAACCAGGCGCAGATTGTCTGCGATAAACCGCTCTCGACCCGCGCGCTGGAGGATATTTTCGTCCGTGCGTGGCGTGAAGCGGGACCGGGCACCGGCTTGCAACCCAATAAGAATCGCTATCGCGGCTGGTCGGGACATAGCACCCGTGTCGGTGCCGCCATTGATATGGCCAGCAATAAGTACAGCACCGCGCAGATCATGCAGGAAGGCACCTGGAAGAAGCCGGAAACGGTGATGCGCTATATTCGCCACGTTGATGCCCATGCCGGGGCGATGATCGACCTGATGCAACAACATCTGTGAATTAATATCTGTAAGCCCTGGCGCTGGGAAATGCTGGCAGTGTGCTAAGTGGTGCTATCAGGTGCGCCCCAGACACCGGGACTGAAAGTGGTTATGAACGCAGTTATTGGGGGCTGACGCTCGGTGGAACGAAAACTCATGTTAAGCAATGTTTTCTTCCTCTGACGCCGCTTTTAATGGCCGCAGATGTCCTTTTGTCACCAGTTCTGCCTGTATGAAGGAATAATGGCCGAGCATATTGATATGCCCGTTGCAAAGCGGTGAGATGCGTGCGATATTTTCATCATTCAGCATTTCCCCCTGTGCCCGGAGATGATCCAGGGCTGCCTGCATATAAATAATATTCCCTAACACGACGGCGTTAGTGACCAGTCCCAGTGCGCCCAATTGATCTTCCTGT
>NZ_JASEWO010000274.1:0-3902 GCF_030024295.1 Pantoea sp. Pa-EAmG | reverse complement strand
ATTCAGGAGAGTGCATGGAGTTCAGTGTAAAAAGCGGTAGCCCGGAAAAACAGCGCAGCGCCTGCATTGTGGTTGGCGTTTTCGAACCGCGTCGTCTGTCACCGATTGCCGAGCAGCTGGATAAGATCAGCGATGGCTACATCAGTGCGCTGCTGCGCCGAGGTGAGCTGGAGGGCAAAGTGGGCCAGACGCTGCTGCTGCACCATGTGCCAAATATCCTGTCCGAACGTATCCTGCTGATCGGCTGTGGTAAAGAGCGCGAGCTGGATGAGCGCCAGTACAAACAGGTGATTCAGAAAACCATCAATACCCTGAACGACACCGGATCGATGGAAGCGGTGTGCTTCCTGACCGAGCTGCACGTTAAAGGGCGCAATACCTACTGGAAAGTACGCCAGGCGGTAGAAACCTCCAAAGAGGCGCTGTACAACTTCGACCAGCTGAAAAGCAACAAAGTTGAGCCGCGCCGTCCGCTGCGCAAGCTGGTGTTCAACGTGCCGACCCGCCGTGAGCTGACCAGCGGCGAGCGCGCTATTCAGCACGGTCTGGCCGTTGCCGCCGGCGTCAAAGCGGCGAAAGACCTGAGCAATATGCCGCCGAATATTTGTAACGCCGCGTATCTGGCGTCGCAGGCACGTCAGCTGGCCGATGCGTACAGCAAAAACGTTACCACCCGCGTGATTGGCGAACAGCAGATGAAAGAGCTGGGCATGAACGCCTATCTGGCGGTCGGTGCCGGTTCGCACAACGAGTCGCTGATGTCGGTGATTGAGTACAAAGGCAGCAGCGACGCCGATGCGCGCCCTATCGTGCTGGTAGGTAAAGGGCTGACCTTTGACTCCGGCGGCATCTCCATCAAGCCTGCCGAGGCGATGGATGAGATGAAATACGACATGTGCGGCGCGGCGTCGGTGTACGGCGTGATGCGCATGGTGGCGGAGCTGAATCTGCCGCTGAACGTGGTCGGCGTGCTGGTGGGCTGTGAGAACATGCCGGACGGGCGCGCGATGCGTCCGGGCGACGTGCTAACCACCATGTCCGGCCAGACGGTTGAAGTGCTGAATACCGATGCCGAGGGCCGTCTGGTGCTGTGCGATGCGCTGACCTACGTTGAGCGCTTCGATCCGGAAGTGGTGATTGACGTCGCCACCCTGACCGGTGCCTGCGTGATCGCGCTGGGCCATCACGTCAGCGGGTTGATGTCGAACCACAATCCGCTGGCGCACGAGCTGATCAGCGCGTCAGAGCAGTCGGGCGACCGCGCGTGGCGTCTGCCGATGGCCGATGAGTATCAGGAGCAGCTGGAATCTAACTTTGCCGATATGGCTAACATCGGTGGCCGTCCGGGCGGCGCAATTACTGCAGCCTGCTTCCTGGCACGCTTTGCACGCAAGTTTAACTGGGCGCACCTGGATATCGCCGGCACCGCCTGGCGCTCCGGCAAAGCCAAAGGCGCGACCGGCCGTCCGGTGCCGCTGCTGTCGCAGTTCCTGCTGAACCGCGCTGGCCTGAACGGCGACGATTAAGAGCCAGGGCGAATGCTGCAACGGTGCGTATGGATGCGTTAAATACCGTGCGGCCATTGGAACGGTGCGCATGAATGCGCACCCTACGGGTGTGATGGTGCGTATAAATGCGTTAAATACCGTGCGGCCATTGAAACGGTGCGCATGAATGCGTTTGACACCCTGCGGCCATTGAAACGGTGCGCATGAATGCGCACCCTACGGGTGTAGGGTCGCCATTTATGGCGACCTGATTATCAGCCGCACGGTTTGTAAGGTCGCCGTTGATGGCGACCTTATTATTGGACGCCGCAATCTTACTGTCGCACAATGCGCCCCACTGTCATTGATGGAAATAACCTGCCATGAAAAACGCCACCTTCTTCGTGATGGAGTCTGAAAGCGCCAGCGACGGCTTAAGCGCCATCGAAGCGCTGGTGTGCGATTTGGCCGCCAGCCGCTGGCGAGACGGTAAGCGCATCCTGATTGCCTGCGAAGATGAACAGCAGGCCAATCGACTGGATGAAGCACTGTGGCAGCGTCCGGCCAACGCCTTTGTGCCGCACAACCTGGCCGGCGAAGGCCCGCGCTATGGCGCGCCGGTTGAGCTGGCCTGGCCGCAGCGACGCGGCAGTGCGCCGCGCGATCTGCTGATCAGCCTGCTACCGCAGTTCGCAGATTTTGCTACCGGTTTCCATGAAGTGATAGACTTCGTACCTTATGAAGAATCCCTGAAACAACTGGCGCGCGACCGCTATAAAGCGTATCGCAGCGTTGGTTTCCAATTGAATACGGCGACGCCACCCCCGCCGCAAACGACATAGCAGATATGGAAAAGACATATAACCCGCAAGATATCGAGCAGCCGCTCTACGAGCACTGGGAACAGCAGGGCTACTTTAAACCGAATGGCGATACCAGCCAGGAAAGCTTTTGCATCATGATCCCGCCGCCGAACGTCACCGGTAGCTTGCATATGGGTCACGCCTTCCAGCAAACCATCATGGATACCATGATCCGCTACCAGCGCATGCAGGGTAAAAACACCCTGTGGCAGGCAGGTACGGACCACGCCGGTATCGCCACGCAGATGGTGGTTGAGCGCAAGATCGCCGCTGAAGAGGGCAAAACGCGTCAGGATTACGGTCGTGACGCCTTTATCGAAAAAATCTGGCAGTGGAAGGCTGAATCCGGCGGCACCATTACCCGCCAGATGCGTCGCCTTGGCAACTCGGTTGACTGGGAGCGCGAGCGCTTCACCATGGATGAAGGCCTGTCCAACGCGGTGAAAGAAGTCTTCGTCCGTCTGTACAAAGAAAACCTGATTTACCGTGGCAAGCGCCTGGTGAACTGGGACCCGAAACTGCGCACGGCGATCTCTGATCTCGAAGTGGAAAACCGCGAGAGCAAAGGCTCAATGTGGCACATTCGCTATCCGCTGGCGGACGGCGTGAAAACTGCCGAAGGCAAAGATTACCTGGTGGTGGCCACCACCCGTCCGGAAACCCTGCTGGGCGATACCGGCGTGGCGGTCAACCCGGAAGATCCGCGTTATAAAGATCTGATCGGCAAAGAAGTGATCCTGCCGCTGGTGAACCGTCGTATTCCGATCGTCGGCGACGAACACGCCGATATGGAGAAAGGCACCGGCTGCGTGAAGATCACCCCGGCGCACGACTTCAACGACTACGAAGTGGGCCGTCGTCACAAGCTGCCGATGATCAACATCCTGACCTTTGATGGCGACATCCGCGAGCGTGCGGAAGTGTTCGACACCAACGGTGAAGTCAGCGATGCCTGTTCCGATGAAATTCCGCCGCAGTTCCAGAAGATGGAGCGTTTTGCCGCGCGTAAAGCGATTGTTGCGGCGGTTGACGAGCTCGGCCTGCTCGACGAAATCAAACCACACGATCTGACGGTGCCGTACGGCGACCGCGGCGGCGTGGTGATCGAGCCGATGCTGACCGATCAGTGGTACGTGCGCACGGCCCCGCTGGCGAAAGTCGCGGTGGAAGCGGTAGAAAACGGCGACATTCAGTTTGTGCCGAAGCAGTACGAAAACATGTACTTCTCGTGGATGCGCGACATCCAGGACTGGTGCATCTCGCGTCAGCTGTGGTGGGGTCACCGCATTCCGGCCTGGTACGACAACAACGGTAACGTCTATGTCGGACGCAGCGAAGAAGAAGTGCGTCAGGAAAACAATCTGGCCGCCGACGTGACGCTGCGCCAGGATGACGACGTGCTTGATACCTGGTTCTCTTCCGGCCTGTGGACATTCTCTACGCTGGGCTGGCCGGAGAATACCGAAGCGCTGCGCACCTTCCATCCTACCAGCGTGCTGGTGAGCGGCTTCGACATCATCTTCTTCTGGATTGCGCGCATGATCATGCTGAC
>NZ_JASEWO010000054.1:0-25219 GCF_030024295.1 Pantoea sp. Pa-EAmG | reverse complement strand
AAAAAGAATGCGCTAACCTGGTTAAAAGAGGGCGGCATTTATGTTGTCCTGTTGGTACTGCTGGCGATTATTATTTTCCAGGATCCGACCTTTTTAAGCCTGATGAACCTGAGTAACATTCTGACTCAGTCATCGGTCCGTATTATTATCGCACTCGGCGTAGCCGGTCTGATCGTGACCCAGGGCACCGACCTGTCGGCAGGGCGCCAGGTGGGTCTGGCGGCGGTGGTGGCAGCAACGCTGCTGCAGTCGATGGATAACGCCAACAAGGTGTTCCCGCATCTGGAAACCGTGCCGATTCCGCTGGTGATTCTGACCGTGTGCATCATCGGTGGCGTGATTGGTCTGGTTAATGGCGTGATCATTGCTTACCTGAAGGTGACGCCGTTTATCACCACGCTGGGCACCATGATCATCGTTTACGGCATCAACTCGCTGTACTACGACTTCGTGGGCGCTTCACCGATTGCCGGTTTTGACGCTGGCTTCTCGAAGTTTGCCCAGGGCTTCCTGCGCTTCGGCGACTTCAAGCTGTCGTTTATCACCTTCTACGCGATTATCGCCATCGTGTTCGTCTGGATCCTGTGGAATAAAACCCGCTTCGGCAAAAACATTTTTGCTATTGGCGGTAACCCGGAAGCGGCGAAAGTCTCTGGCGTTAACGTTCCGCTTAACCTGATCCTGGTGTATGCGCTGTCCGGCGTGTTCTATGCCTTCGGCGGGATGCTGGAAGCGGGCCGTATCGGCAGCGCCACCAACAACCTCGGCTTTATGTATGAGCTGGATGCGATTGCGGCCTGCGTGGTGGGCGGCGTGTCGTTCGCCGGCGGGGTAGGTACCGTCGCGGGTGTGGTGACCGGTGTGATCATCTTCACCGTCATCAACTACGGTCTGACCTACATCGGCGTGAACCCGTACTGGCAGTACATCATCAAGGGCGGCATCATCATCTTCGCCGTGGCGCTTGATTCGCTGAAATACGCGCGCAAGAAATAGCAGAGAACAAGGTCAACCATCAGGGCTGCGGCAACGCGGCCCTTGTTGTTTTTATTGCACATTGAGAATAGTGGTGAGACTTGCAGGGGATGGCCGGTACTTTGTAGGGTGCGCATTGATGCGCACCGGCAGCATCTGCGCGATCCTGCTTAACTCGCCAACGTCAGATCCGGCTGCTGGCCTCTCGCCGATTATTTCCGCAGCTTCTCTTCCAGCTCGAGCAACTGTTCCGGTGTAACTGCCGGGTAGCTCTGGGCATCTTCCGGCACTTCATGCACCGCCGGAATCGGCACCAGCGGGCCAAGGAAACGCGGCTCGCGCTTCATCAGATAGAGATCCGCCAGCGCACCGAGGCGCGCACCCACCTCGCGGAACCGCACCGACAGCATATTTTTGGGTGACGGCACGGCGTAGCACTGCGCCTGAATGCCCAGATGCTGGGCAATATACAGCGCACGTTCGCAGTGGAAGCGCTGGGTTATGATGATGAAGTCGTTGGTGTCGAAGACTTTGCGCGTGCGCACAATCGAATCCAGCGTACGGAAACCGGCATAATCCAGCACGATGTCTGAGGGATCGACGCCGGCTTTGATTAAATCACGTCGCATGGTCATCGGCTCGTTGTAGCTCTGCAGCGCATTATCGCCGCTCAGCAGCAGATAATTCACCTTGCCGCTGTTGTAAGCGTTGAGCGCGCCCTGAATGCGATACAGGTAATACTGATTGATGACGCCGGTGCGGTAATACTTGGCGGTGCCCAACACCACGCCGACCTGGCGATGCGGCAGCGAAGCGACATCTTCATAAATAAACGGCGCGGTTCGCCAGCTAATCCAGCGATCGAGGCCGAGCGCGGTCGCCATCACCAGTAAGATGATGATAAACAGACCAAAGAAAACGCGTTTAAGTATGCGCACGGGCACTCGGTTGACGAAAATTCAGATGGGTCAAGGCTACTTGAGGCGGCACGGCTAAGCAAGTTCGCGCCGGTCGGCTGGCGTTTTTTTAAGCGCTGCCGCACCTGAAGCGTGCGGCAGCGTCGGTCTGCAATTAAATCGAGGTACGTCGATAGTAACGATACTGCGGCAGCCAGAAGTTGTTGTTGATGGCTTTCGACAGTACGTCCTCGGAGGTAACCACCGCCACGCCCGCCAGCTGCGCCGCTTTGCCCACTTCCATGGCGATCACTTTGGAGACGCCCTGGATGTCCTTAATCTCAGGCAGCACCGGACCTTCACCGTCGTTAACCAGCGGTGAGCAGTCAGCCAGCGCGCGGCTGGCGGTCATCAGCATCGAGTCCGTTACGCGGGTGGCACCGGCAGCGATCACGCCGAGACCGATACCCGGGAAGATATAGGAGTTGTTGCACTGGGCAATCGGGTAGGTTTTGCCTTTCCAGGTGACCGGTGCAAACGGGCTGCCGGTGGCGACCAGCGCGTCACCGTCGGTCCAGGCGATGATATCTGCCGGCGTTGCTTCCACGCGTGAGGTCGGGTTCGAGAGCGGCATCACGATCGGGCGTTTGCAGTGCTTGTGCATCTCGCGAATGATCTCTTCGGTGAACAGTCCCGGCTGGCCGGAAACGCCGATCAGGATATCCGGCCGGGCATTGCGCACCACGTCGAGCAGTGAAATCGAATCGCTGGTCACGTCCCAGTCTTTCAGATTGTCGCTCTTCTGCACCAGCTTGCTCTGGAAATCGAGCAGGTTAGGCAATTTGTCAGTGAGCAGGCCGAAACGGTCTACCATCATCACGCGCGCGCGCGCTTCATCATCGCTCAGGCCTTCGGATTTCATCTGTGCGACGATCTGCTCGGCAATACCGCAGCCGGCGGAACCGGCACCGAGGAACACCACTTTCTGCTCGCACAGACGGCTGCCTGCAGCGCGGCTGGCGGCGATCAGCGTGCCCACCGTGACAGCGGCCGTGCCCTGAATATCGTCATTGAAGCAGCAGATCTCATCGCGGTAACGCTCCAGCAGCGGCATGGCGTTTTTCTGCGCGAAATCTTCAAACTGCAGCAGCACGTTTGGCCAGCGGCGCTTCACCGCCTGAATGAATTCATCAACGAAGGCTTCGTACTCTTCGCCGGTGATGCGCGGATGGCGCCAGCCCATGTAGAGCGGATCGTTCAGCAGTTGCTGATTATTGGTGCCGACATCCAGCACCACCGGCAGGGTGTAGGCCGGGCTGATGCCACCACACGCGGTGTACAGCGACAGCTTACCGATAGGAATGCCCATGCCGCCAATGCCCAGGTCGCCGAGGCCGAGAATACGCTCGCCGTCGGTGACCACGATGACTTTGACATTCTGCTTGGTGGCGTTTTGTAGCATGTCTTCAATGCGGTCGCGGTTGTTGTAGGAGATAAACACCCCGCGCGCGCGACGGTAAATTTCTGAGAAGTGTTCGCAGGCCGCGCCAACCGTTGGGGTGTAGATGATCGGCATCATCTCTTCCAGGTGGTTGTCCAGCAGGCGATAGAATAGCGTTTCGTTAGTGTCCTGGATGTTGCGCAGGTAGACGTGCTTGTCGTTATTGTTTTTGAAGTCCAGGAACTGACGCCAGGCGCGCTCGGCCTGCTCTTCGATGGTTTCTACGGCGTCTGGCAGCAGGCCATTGAGGTTAAATTCGTTACGTTCTTCCAGCGAGAAGGCGCTGCCTTTGTTCAACAGCGGAAATTCCAGCAGGATCGGACCCGCGTAAGGAATATACAGCGGACGTTTACTTTCGTACTCGAGTTCCATGCAGTGTTTGCTCCGGTTGCAGTGTTTTCTGACGTGTCGCCAGCAAGAAGGTAACGCCAGACCCGTTTATTGTGAAGTTCTGGCGCCCGATCCTATGAAAATTCCTGCAGATGTACAGCTTTTGTTAATAGAAGGTCACAAAAGCGGTAAAAGGATCACTAAACTGTTGGTTTCGAAACTAAAGTAACCGAGAAATTGCTGCAGCCGAGCGCGGCGAGGGTGGTGCGGGTGGCATCAAACTGGCTCAGCGTGGCGTCGGCGCTTTCTGCCAGCACCGCCTGCTGAATCTCCTCCAGCGCTTCGTTGTGCATATTCATCAGAATCAGCGCGGCCTGTAATGGCGGCAGGCTCGGGTTGAAAGCGGCATTTTCGGCATAGCGCCCGGGGTAAATCTGGCCGCTGCGGCTCTGCAACGCCACGCCGCTATAACTCTGGCTGTAAGGTGCATGGCTGCGGCTGGCGGCATCAATCGCGGCCTGCTGCAGCGCATCGCCCTGCGGCAGGAAACCGTGGTCGACGGGGGTCAGCAACCGTTCGCTGATATTGAGATCGGCCGGGCCAAAGGCGTCCGGTAAATAGTCGGCCAGCGTGCTGACCGCGCGGCCCGGCAGGCTGATGCGAATCGCCGTACCGCTATTGAGTTCATTCATAAACTGGCGGCAGTGTCCGCACGGCGTGTAGTTGACGGTAATGGTTGCCAGCTGTGCTTCGCCCCGCAGCCAGGCATGCGTGACTGCGCTCTGCTCGGCGTGGACCGTTTGCTGCAGCGGCGCATGTAAAAACTCCATGTTGGCACCAAAGTACCAGTGGCCAGTGATGCCGCGCGCAATAGCGCCCACGTTAAAGTGCGAAACCGGTGCCACGGCACAACAGGCGGCAATCGGCAGCAGTGCGAGTGCCAGCGCATCATCATCCAGACCGGTTGCCTGTTGCAGCTGAGTCACCTCCTGCGGTCGCAGCACGCCGTGAAAATCAGCGGCGTCCAGCAGCGGCTGAAGCGCGCTCTGCAGCGTAGCGGGCAGGGCAGAGAAAGCGGAAGTGAATCGTGCATGCATGATGTTATGGCCTCATTAACTCGTCAGTGGCGAAGCGCCGCCTCAAGGTTTATATGTGATCCATGTCGCTATGACAATGCAAGCTGATTGGCTTGTTTCAACTTTGCGAGATCTCTCGCAAGTTTTACCCCAGTAAGCGCATCAGCAAAGGAAAAATGAAAGGCGCCAGTAACGAGGTGATGATGCCGCAGATTACCAGCGCCAGTGAGCTGAAGGCGCCTTCCTGATAGTCAATCTCCGCGGCGCGCGCGGTGCCGAGCGCATGTGACGCGTTGCCAATCGCCAGCCCGCGTGAGGACTTGCTGCGCACTTTAAACAGATTCAGCAGCATGTGACCAAACACCGCGCCCAGCACGCCAGCAATCAATACACAAATGGCGCTGATGGCGGGAATACCGTGTAGCGAGCCCGACACTGCCATGGCGATGGGCGTGGTCACCGACTTCGGCAGGATGGTGGCTGCGATTTCCGGCGTCGCCCCCATCCACAGCGCGATCGCCGTGCCGGACACCATGGCGGTAATGCTGCCGATAAAGCAGACGCTAATGATGGTTTTCCAGCGCGCGCGAATCTGGTGCATCTGCTCATACAGCGGCAGCGCCAGCGCCACCACGGCGGGCTGCAGCAGCTGATTAAGCAGCGCGCTGCCAGCGAAATAGCGCGCGTAGGGCAGGTGCGTCAGCAGCAGCAGTGGAATAATGATCGCCATGGCCACCAGCAGTGGATTGACGATAGAAAGGTTGATTCTGGCTGCCAGACGGCGTGCCAGCAGATACGCCACCACAGTAAGCGGCAGTGACCACCAGGCGTCACTCATGGCCGGACTCCTTCGGACGCTGCAGGCGCTCGGCGCTCAGGCCGACAATCAGCAACACCAGCAGGGTGCTGACCATACAGGAGACGACAATCGGGCCAAACTGTGCGCTGAGGATATCGGTGTAGCCCATCACGCCAACGCTGATCGGCACAAACAGTAGCGCCATGTAGCGGATCAATAGCTGACAGCCGGGTTTCACCCACGTTACCGGGATAATCTGCAGCGCCAGCAGGGCAAACAGCAACAGCATGCCAAGGATGCTGCCGGGAATGGTAAATGGCAGCAGGGCGGCAAGGCCGTTGCCAGCATACAGCGCGGCATAAACGATGGCAAAGGCGCGCAGATAGCGCCAGCAGGCAGATAGCATGGTGGGCATGTCAGGCTCCTGTTTTCGTGGCGCTTCATCATACGCATTAAGCGCTTAGCGTGCTAGCGATCGCACTGGAATGCAGATTCAGGATTTCAACACCTTTGCTTTGAAGCTGATTAAAGCGGCGTAAGCTGGTGGCCAGAGCGAAGGAGCAGCGATGAACCACACCGTGCAACCGCAGCGCGCGCTGCGAAAAGCGATGCCGCAAGCGGAGCAAAAACTATGGCGTTATTTACGCAACCGAAATGTGTGTGGCGCGAAGTATCGACGCCAGCATCCAGTAGGAGGGTACATCGTTGATTTTGCCTGCGTTGAGCAATCGCTGATCGTGGAACTGGATGGTGGACAGCACAATACGCCTGAAGATCAGGCTTACGATGCCCGGCGCACGGCGTATTTACAGCGCTGCGGCTGGCGCGTAATTCGCTTCTGGAATCATCAGGTATTTAATGAGTTTGAGGTGGTGATGGCGGAGATTTATCGCTGTCTGATATTGGCGCGATAAGCGCGGTGCGGTTTTCCCCTCACCCCAGCCCTCTCCCGCAGGCGGGAGAGGGGGTAGTCTTATGCGGGGTTTTGCTATGTGCATGCCTGGCTCTGAACCCAGACCCCGCACTTAACGGTTCCCTCTCCCGTAAGCGGGAGAGGGTTAGGGTGAGGGCCAGCGCGCACTGACCTTTACTTCACCGGCATACCCGGCTGGGCACCGCTATCCACAGTCAGCACAAAGCTGCGCTTCTGGAATCATCAGGTGTTTAATGAATTTGAGGCGGTAATGGCGGAGATTTATCGCTGTCTGATGTTAGCGCGATGAGCGCGGTGCGGTTTTCCCCTCACCCCGGCCCTCTCCCGCAGGCGGGAGAGGGGGTAGTCTTGTGCGGGGTTTTGCTATGTGCAGGTCTGGCTCTGAACTCAAACTCCGCACTCAGCAGTTCACTCTCCCGCAGGCGGGATAGGGGGTAGCCTTGTGCGGTGTTTTGCTATGTGCAGGCCTGGCTCTAAACCCAGACCCCGCACTCAGCAGTTCCCTCTCCCGTAAGCGGGAGAGGGTTAGGGTGAGGGCCAGCGCGCACCACCCCTTACTTCACCGGCATACCCGGCTGGGCACCGCTATCCACTGACAGCACAAACAGATCTTTGCCGCCAGGGCCGGCAGACAGCACCATGCCTTCGGACACGCCGAAACGCATTTTGCGCGGAGCCAGGTTAGCGACTATGATAGTCATCTTGCCCACCAGCACCGACGGGTCCGGATAAGCGGCGCGAATGCCGGAGAAAATCTGGCGCTTCTCGCCACCCAGATCCAGCTGCAGACGCAGTAGCTTATCGGAACCTTCTACCAGCTCAGCCTGCTCGATCAGCGCCACACGCATGTCGACTTTGGCGAAGTCATCAATGGTGATGGTCTCGCCAATCGGTGCATCGGCCAGTGGACCGCTTGCCGCTGGCTGGTTCGCCGCCGCTGCGTCCTCTTTCGAAGCCGCAATCAGCGCCTCCACTTTTGCCATCTCAATACGACCATACAGCGCTTTAAACGGCGCTACGCTGTGGTTGAGCAGCGGCTGCGCAATGCCATCCCAGTTCAGTTCGCTTTGCAGGAAGGCTTCTGTGCGCTCGCTCAGCGACGGCAGCACCGGCTTCAGCCAGGTCATCAGCACGCGGAACAGGTTGATACCCATAGAGCAAATCGCCTGCAGGTCGGCATCGCGGCCTTCCTGTTTCGCCACCACCCACGGTGCCTGCTCGTCAACGTAGCGGTTGGCCAGGTCGGCCAGCGCCATGATCTCGCGGATCGCACGGTTGTATTCGCGGCTGGCCCAGGCTTCACCGATCTTCTCTGACGCATCAACAAAGGTCTGATACAGCGCCGGATCTGCCAGTTCGCTTGCCAGCTGGCCGTTAAAGCGTTTGGTGATAAAGCCGGCGTTGCGTGAGGCGAGGTTCACCACCTTATTAACGATGTCAGCGTTCACGCGCTGGACGAAATCTTCCAGATTGAGGTCAATATCGTCGATGCGCGAAGAGAGCTTGGCCGCGTAGTAGTAGCGCAGGCTGTCGGCATCAAGATGCTGCAGCCAGGTGCTGGCTTTGATGAAGGTACCGCGCGATTTCGACATCTTCGCGCCGTTCACCGTGACATAACCATGCACAAACAGGTTGGTTGGCTTGCGGAAATTGCTGCCTTCCAGCATCGCTGGCCAGAACAGGCTGTGGAAATAGACGATGTCTTTGCCGATGAAGTGATACAGCTCGGTGCTGGAATCTTTCTTCCAGAACTCGTCGAAATCGATGTCGCCGCGTTTGTCGCACAGGTTCTTGAACGACCCCATATAGCCGATTGGCGCATCCAGCCAGACGTAGAAGTATTTGCCCGGCGCGCCAGGGATCTCGAAGCCGAAGTACGGCGCATCGCGGGAGATATCCCACTGTTGCAAACCGGCTTCAAACCACTCCTGCATCTTGTTCGCCACCTGCTCCTGCAGCGCGCCGGAGCGCGTCCACGCCTGCAGCATCGCGCTGAAGGACGGCAGATCGAAGAAGAAGTGTTCAGAATCGCGCATCACCGGCGTCGCACCTGACACCACCGATTTCGGCTCAATCAGCTCGGTCGGGCTGTAAGTCGCGCCGCACACTTCGCAGTTATCGCCGTACTGATCGGGCGATTTACATTTCGGACAGGTGCCTTTGACGAAGCGGTCAGGCAGGAACATGCCTTTTTCCGGATCGTACAGCTGCGAAATGGTGCGGTTTTTAATGAAACCGTTCTCTTTCAGGCGCGTGTAAATCAGCTCAGACAGCTGGCGGTTTTCGTCGCCGTGCGTGGAGTGATAATTGTCATAGCTGATGTTGAAACCCGCGAAATCGGTCTCATGCTCCTGCTTCATTTCCGCAATCATCTGCTCCGGCGCGATACCCAGCTGCTGGGCTTTCAGCATGATCGGCGTGCCGTGGGCGTCGTCCGCACAGATGAAGAACACCTGATTGCCACGCATTCGCTGGTAACGGACCCACACGTCAGCCTGAATGTGTTCAAGCATGTGACCTAAGTGGATAGAGCCGTTTGCGTACGGCAGGGCGCACGTTACCAGTAGTTTTTTAGCGACTTGAGTCATAATTTGCGTAGCATTCCGTGAATAAAAAATCGGGCTTAGATGTTAACCGAAGCACCCTCTGGCGTAAACACAGCAGCTCGGCCACGTCACTTTTAGCGCCTATCTGATATGATTGATGGCACACCGCCATCGTCTGGCGTCATGACTAAATAAGGAGTTGGGATGACCGCACAATCCCGGGACCATCATTCACCTGAAGCGTTGCGCGCCGTGGTTATCGGCGTGCTGAGCGAGTTTGAGCATCCGACGTTGCAACACAATCTGACTACCCTCAAAGCGCTGCGCCACGTGGCGCTGCTCGACGACAAGCTGCACATTGAACTGGTGATGCCATTTGCCTGGGCCAGCGCGTTTGAGGCGCTGAAAGCCCAGACCAGCGCGGAACTGCTGCGCCTGACCAACACGCGCGCCATCGACTGGCGGCTGCGTCATGACATCGCCACCCTGAAACGCGTGAAAAATCAGCCGGGCGTCAACGGCGTGAAAAACATCGTCGCCGTCAGCTCCGGTAAAGGTGGCGTGGGCAAATCCAGCACTGCCGTGAATATGGCGCTGGCGCTGGCGGCCGAAGGAGCGCGCGTCGGTATTCTTGATGCGGATATTTACGGTCCGTCGATCCCGGACATGCTCGGCACCGAAAAGCAGCGTCCCACCTCGCCGGATGGCACGCACATGGCGCCGATCATGGCGCACGGCCTGGCAACCAACTCTATCGGCTATCTGGTGACCGACGATAACGCCATGGTGTGGCGCGGACCGATGGCCAGCAAGGCGCTGATGCAGCTGCTGAATGAAACGCTGTGGCCGGATCTCGATTACCTGATTCTGGATATGCCGCCGGGCACCGGTGACATTCAGCTGACGCTGGCGCAGAACGTGCCGGTGACCGGCGCGCTGGTGGTGACCACGCCGCAGGACATTGCGCTGATTGATGCGCGCAAGGGCATGGTGATGTTCGAAAAAGTCAGCGTGCCGGTGCTGGGCGTGGTGGAAAACATGAGCATGCACATCTGCAGCGAATGCGGCCATCACGAGCCGATTTTTGGTACTGGCGGTGCGCAGAAGCTGGCTGAGGATTATCACACCCGCCTGCTGGCTCAGCTGCCGCTGCACATTAATCTGCGCGAAGATCTCGACGATGGTGAACCGACCGTGATTCGCCGTCCGGAGAGTGAATTCACCGCGCTGTATCGTGAACTTGCGGGCCGGGTTGCCGCCCAGCTTTACTGGCAGGGTGAGGTGATTCCGGGCGACATCGCCTTCCGCGCGGTTTAAGTCTTAGCTGCCGCTGGTGCGTGACGCCAGCGGCAGATGCATCAACACGTACTGGCCCTGTTCGCTCTCTCCCAGCGCTTCGCGCTGCCAGCCGTGCTGCTGATAAAACTGCAGCGCCGCTTCGTTCTGTAGCAGACATTTCAGCGCGCCAGTGGAGGTAAAACGCTGCTGCACCGCGTTCAGCAGCGCACTGCCGACGCCCTGGCCCTGAAAGGCCGGATCGACATACAAACTGTGCAGAAAATTATCGTTGTCCATTACGCCAGCAAAGCCTGCGCGGTGGCCGGCGATCTCCGCCACCAGTACCGTTTCACCGGGAATAATCGCGTCGAAATCTTCCAGCTGCCAGTCGTCGCCGGCCAGCCATGTCCAGTTATGACGGCGCGCCGCGAGATACAGTGTGCGTAAGAAAGGGCGGTCGGCTTCTTCAAAAAGACGAATTTTCACTTCCAGACTCCATGACGAGTAAGCGGGCACGTTTTGTAGCGGCGTTGTGCACGCAGTAAAATCGTGCAGCAAAGATGATTGAATGTTTATAAAAAAATAGCAGTTGCCGTGCGCAAAGATAAAGCCTGTTAACTCTGCGGCTTTTCTGTGTAGAATGCCGCGGCAAGCCGCATCAAATCTGGCGTCGGCACTTTGATAGCTTTTGATTATCTGATTGATAACGACTGCATATTAGAAGTTGGCCCGGAAAAACTGTAACTTGCATCACATCTTTTAACGGAGGTCACCATGTCCATCATTAATACCAAAATCAAACCATTCAAAAACGCAGCGTTCAAAAACGGCGAATTCATCGATGTAACCGAGAAAGACGTTGAAGGTAAATGGAGTGTTTTCTTCTTCTACCCGGCTGACTTCACCTTTGTATGCCCGACTGAACTGGGTGACGTGGCAGACCACTACGAAGAGTTCCAGAAACTGGGCGTAGACATCTACTCCGTTTCAACTGACACGCACTTTACCCACAAAGCCTGGCACGGTTCTTCAGACACCATCGCGAAAATTCAGTATGCGATGATCGGCGACCCGACCGGTGCTCTGACCCGTAACTTCGAAATCATGCGTGAAGCAGAAGGTCTGGCTGACCGCGGTACCTTCATCGTTGACCCGGAAGGCATCATCCAGGCCATCGAAATCACTGCAGAAGGCATCGGCCGTGACGCGTCTGACCTGCTGCGTAAAGTGAAAGCGGCTCAGTACGTGGCTTCTCACCCAGGTGAAGTTTGCCCGGCTAAATGGAAAGAAGGCGACGCAACGCTGGCTCCATCACTGGACCTGGTTGGCAAAATCTAAGTCACCTACGCCCTTTGATCTTTCTTCCATCGGGTGCTGCGGCACCCGATTTTCTTCACAGGAACTCACTATGCTCGACACCAATTTAAAAACCCAGCTCAAGGCCTACCTTGAGAAACTAACGAAACCGGTTGAGTTGATTGCCACACTGGACGATGGCGCAAAATCCGCAGAGATCCGTACTCTGCTGACCGATATCGCGAGTCTGTCTGATAAAGTCAGCTTCCGTGAAGAGAACGATCAACCGGTACGTAAGCCATCATTCCTGATTACTAACCCAGGCAGCCACAGCGGTCCGCGCTTTGCCGGTTCGCCAATGGGCCACGAATTTACCTCACTGGTGCTGGCACTGCTGCAGACCGGTGGACATCCGTCGAAAGAGGCGCAGAGCCTGCTGGATCAGGTTGTTGCGCTGGACAGCGACCTGCATTTCGAAACCTATTACTCTCTGTCGTGCCACAACTGTCCGGACGTGGTACAGGCACTGAACCTGATGGCGGTGCTCAACCCGCGCATCCGTCATACCGCCATCGACGGTGGCATGTTCCAGAACGAGATCACCGAACGCAACGTCATGGGCGTGCCGGCGGTTTACCTCAACGGCAAAGAGTTCGGTCAGGGGCGCATGAGCCTGGCAGAAATCGTCGGTAAGGTAGACACCAACGCGGATAAGCGTGCGGCTGAAGAGCTGAACAAGCGTGACGCCTATGAAGTGCTGATCGTCGGCAGCGGCCCGGCAGGCGCTGCGGCGGCCATCTACTCGGCGCGTAAAGGTATTCGTACCGGCCTGATGGGCGAGCGCTTTGGCGGCCAGGTGCTGGACACCGTTGACATTGAAAACTACATCTCCGTGCCGAAAACCGAAGGGGCCAAGCTCGCCGGTTCCCTGCGTGCGCACGTTGATGACTATGACGTGGATGTGATCGACACCCAGAGCGCCATCAAGCTGATTCCGGCAGCTAAAGAGGGCGGCCTGCACGCCATCGAAACCGCGTCCGGCGCGGTGCTGAAATCACGCAGCATCATCATTGCTACCGGCGCACGCTGGCGCAACATGGGCGTTCCGGGTGAAGAGCAGTATCGCACCAAAGGTGTAACCTACTGCCCGCACTGTGACGGCCCGCTGTTTAAAGGCAAACGCACGGCGGTGATCGGTGGCGGTAACTCCGGCGTTGAAGCGGCCATCGATCTGGCCGGTATTGTCGAGCACGTTACGCTGCTGGAGTTCGCCAGCGAAATGCGCGCCGATAAAGTGCTGCAGGATAAACTGCGCAGCCTGAAAAACGTCGATGTGATCCTCAACGCGCAGACCACCGAAGTAAAAGGCGACGGCAGTAAAGTTACCGGTCTGACCTACATCGACCGCAATAACCAGACCAGCCACGAACTGGCGCTGAGCGGTATTTTCGTACAGATTGGCCTGCTGCCTAACACCAACTGGCTGGAAGGCGCGGTAGAGCGCAACCGCATGGGCGAGATCCTGATCGACGCCAAAGGCGAAACCAGCCTGAAAGGCGTATTTGCCGCCGGCGACTGCACCACGGTGCCGTACAAGCAGATCATCATTGCCAGCGGGGAAGGGGCCAAAGCGTCACTGAGCGCGTTTGATTACCTGATCCGCACCAAACCGGCTGAATAAGTTTTGCGATAGCCACGCAAGCGCCCTGCAACCTGTGTTGCGGGGCTTTTTTTTATCCCAGCCAGCGACGCGCCTGTTCATCGCTGATATCGCGATAATAAATTTTATGGATGCGCTCGCCGCAGCGTTTGCATTCGGCTTCGAGGTACGTGGAGTACCGGTAACGGCCGCCGGGGGAAACGGCGCCTTGACGGGAAATGGTGATATTGTGCCAGTGGTGCGCGTGCGGAAGAAAACTGAATAAAGTCATTAGCGATTCCGGGTGAAGGTGAAACAGCGGTCTTCAAATCCGGAAGGGAATTAGGCCGTGTTACGCCGCCGGCCGGTTTGATATTAATCAAGTTGCGCGCTTTCTTTTGTTTATTTCCCGCCTACTGCCCCGGCAGATTAAATTAACTATCCTGATGAATTTTAGGGCTTTTGGGAAAATTGATCTCCGTCGATTTGTTTATATTTTCCTGATGATCAAAAAATCATGAAAATTGATGACGCACGTATTTTTGCTCATCGTTGTCCGGCAAAAAAAGCGCACCCGCCGCAGGATTTACAACTTTAAGCTGACCCTTTATGCTGTGAAGGCACGTCTGACACGGACGTGCATGACTCGGGGTGCCCTTCTTTGTGAAGGCTGAGAAATACCCGTAATACCTGATCTGGATAATGCCAGCGTAGGGAAGTCAGATGCCTGACCGCATTCGCCTTCCTGATTGCCGGTTGGGAGCCTTATGACACAGCCTGACCCTCTTTCCCCGGCGCAACTCGCGCACTCTCTGCAACTGCTGCGGCAGCAGGCACCGCTGGTGCACTGTATGACCAACGACGTGGTGCAAACCTTTACCGCCAACGTGCTGCTGGCACTGCAGGCTTCGCCCGCGATGGTGATTGATGGCGATGAAGCGGCGCAGTTTGCCGGTTTTGCCGATGCGCTGCTGATCAACGTCGGTACGTTAACCCGTGAGCGCCGCGATGCGATGCTGGCGGCGGTACAGGCCGCTAACCAGGCCGGCACACCATGGACGCTCGATCCGGTGGCGGTAGGCGCGCTAACCCTGCGTACGGAATTCTGTCAGCAGCTGCTGAGCCTGCGACCGGCGGCCATTCGCGGCAACGCTTCAGAGATTCTCGCCTTAGCCCACCAGGCCACGGGCGGACGCGGCGTGGATAGCGTGCATCAGGCCGATGCTGCACTGAACGCCGCGCAGCAGCTGGCGCAACGCTGCACGACTATCGTCGCGGTAACCGGCGAAGTCGATTACGTCACTGATGGCCGCCAGACGCTGGCAATACCCGGCGGCAGCCCGCTGATGACGCGCGTGGTTGGCACCGGTTGTGCGCTATCCGCCGTCGTCGCGGCGTGCAGCAGCCTGCCGGGCGAGCGCATCCAGCACGTGGCAGCGGCCTGCCGCGTAATGTCACTGGCGGGAGAGCAGGCCGCGCGCAGCGTGGCAGGGCCGGGCAGCTTCGTCGCCGCTTTTCTCGATGCGCTCTGGACGCTGGAGGTGGCGGCATGAAACGTATCAATGCACTGACCATTGCCGGCACCGACCCCAGCGGCGGCGCAGGTATCCAGGCCGATCTGAAAGCGTTTTCCGCGCTCGGCGCGTACGGCACCAGCGTGATTACCGCACTGGTGGCACAGAACACCCGCGGCGTGCAGTCGGTGTATCGCATCGAACCGGCATTTGTCGCGGCGCAGCTCGACTCGGTGCTGGACGACGTGCGCATTGACGCCGCGAAAATCGGTATGCTGGCGGAGACGGCGATCGTCGAGGTGGTGGCAGAGAAGCTGAAACGCGCCAGCCTGCCGTTTGTGGTGCTGGATACGGTGATGATTGCCAAAAGCGGCGATGCGCTGCTGTCGCCCGATGCGGTAGCCAGCATTCGTGAACGGCTGCTGCCGCAGGTATCGCTGATCACGCCCAATCTGCCGGAAGCCGCGGCACTGCTGGGTTGCCGCATGGCGCAGGACGAGGCGAGTATGCTGCAGCAGGGCGATGCGCTGCTGGAACTGGGCTGCGAAGCGGTGCTGATGAAGGGCGGTCATCTCAGCGATGTGGAAAGCCCGGACTGGCTGATCACCCGCGCCGGCCGCCAGCGCTTTACCGCACCGCGCGTTAACACCCGTCATACGCACGGCACCGGCTGCACGCTGTCGGCGGCGCTGGCGGCATTGCGACCGCGCCATGCGGACTGGGCGGGCACCGTAGCGGAGGCCAAGGCCTGGCTGCAGCAGGCGCTGCTGCACGCCGATTCGCTGGAGGTCGGTCACGGCATTGGGCCGGTGCATCATTTCCATCAGTGGTGGTAGGGCGTAACGCCAGATTGCCGTTTTTTCACTGCGTATCCGTCTGAAAAATGGAGTCAGCAATTTGCCAGCCTGGCGCGTTTCGGTCCAGGCTGTGGGGGCGAATCGGCAGGTGCCGGTTCTTTTCCAGCCATTTATCAGGAGCGAATATGACGGACATCGTACAGTTATTGGGTAAAGAAGCGGATACGCTTCTTCAACATCGCTGCATGACCATTCCAGCGGATAGCCTTTATTTGCCGGGCGCGGATTATGTCGATCGCGTGATGATTGATAACAATCGTTCTCCTGCGGTACTGCGCAATATGCAGACGCTCTACAACACCGGCCGTCTGGCGGGTACCGGCTATCTGTCGATTCTGCCGGTGGATCAGGGCGTGGAACACTCTGCCGGCGCCTCGTTCGCTGCCAATCCGGCCTATTTCGACCCGAAGAATATCGTCGAGCTGGCGATTGAAGCCGGCTGTAACTGTGTGGCATCAACCTATGGCGTGCTGGCCTCCGTGTCACGTCGCTACGCACACCGCATCCCGTTTATGGTCAAGCTGAACCATAACGAAACCCTGAGCTATCCCACGCAGTATGACCAGACGCTGTACGCCAGCGTTGAACAGGCGTTCAACATGGGCGCGGTTGCGGTCGGCGCCACCATCTATTTTGGTTCTGAGCAGTCGCGCCGGCAGATCGAGGAAATTGCAGCAGCCTTCGAGCGCGCGCACGAGCTCGGCATGGTGACGGTACTGTGGGCCTATCTGCGCAACAACGATTTCAAGAAGGATGGGGTGGATTATCACGCCAGCGCCGATTTAACCGGTCAGGCTAACCATCTGGCGGCCACCATTGGTGCCGACATTGTGAAGCAGAAAATGGCGGAGAATAACGGCGGTTATAACGCGGTGAAGTTTGGTCACACCGATGAGCGCGTGTACAGCAAGCTGACCAGTGAGAATCCGATCGATCTGGTGCGCTACCAGCTGGCCAACTGCTATATGGGCCGCGCCGGGCTGATTAACTCCGGCGGTGCTTCAGCCGGTGCGACCGATGTGGCAGAGTCGGTGCGTACGGCAGTGATCAATAAACGCGCCGGCGGCATGGGGCTGATTCTCGGGCGCAAGGCGTTTAAGAAGTCGCTGAAAGAGGGCGTGGCGCTGATTAATGCGGTGCAGGATGTGTATCTGGCGAAGGATGTGACGATTGCCTGATGGTGTGAGGGGCTTTTTCCCCCTCACCCTTACCCTCACCCTAACCCTCTCCCGCGAGCGGGAGAGGGGACAGAAATGTGCGGTTTTTCAGAGTTAATTATTGAAGACTAGCTGGAACAGCTCCCTCTCCCGGTGGGAGAGGGCCGGGGTGAGGGCATCACACCGCACCGCATCAAACCGCACCGCACCCCACCGCAAGCTCACCCCACAGCACTACGGCCCTTCAAACCATTCGCTGTTGCGCTCGGCAATCGGCGTGATGGTCAGAATCATCTCCTGTAGATGTCGCCGCATCGCCTTCTCCGCCGCATCGGCATCTTGCGCTTTCAGCGCGGCAAAAATCTCTTCGTGCTGCTGAATCAGGCTCTCCGGCGGCGACACTTCGCTCAGCGTCAGAAAGCGCACGCGGTCCATCGTCGCTTTAATGTTCTCCACCGTCTCCCACGCCAGCAGGCAGTCAATGCCTTCGGCAATCAACCGGTGAAACTCATCGTCGAGCGCCAGAAACGCCTGGCTGTCGTGGCGTTCCGCTGCCAGACGCTGCAGCTGCAGATTGTGTTCCAGCGCCATCAGTCCGGTGGCAGCGATCTCCAGCGCGGCGCGGCGAACCACGGCGATCTCCACCGCTTCACGGATGAAACGGCCGTCGGCCACGCGCTGGGCGGAGATTTTGCGCACGAAGGTGCCGCGCTGCGGCAGAACCTGCACCAGGCCGGCTTCCGCCAGTTTGATAAAGGCTTCCCGCACCGGCTGCCGCGACACGTTGAAGCGCGCCGACACTTCTTTCTCCGACAGCAGCGAGCCCGGATGGATCACGCAGGTCACGATATCCTTCCGCAGATAGCGATAAATCTGCTGATTTACCGGTTCGCTGGTGGTTATGGTATAGGCAATCGACATGCAGCAATATCCGTATTACGGCTGGCCGCCGCCAGCCCGATGAGAAAGCGTCAGTCTAATCAGCACGCTGCGTCTGCGCTACACATTTGTGCAGGCGGCTTAGCCTTCTGTGACCAGCGCCTGCACCGTGGCGTGTGCACCGGTAAGCCGCAGCTGCTGATACAGCTCGGTAAGCCGCGTAACAAACACTGAGTGATAACGTAAATCGTCGCCGAACACCGCCTGCAGGCGCAGTAAGGCCTCAACGCGTTGCGGGCCATCCTCGCTATTGGCAACAATGCTGGCCAGCTGCGCGCTGAGCGGATCGCGAATCTCAATCGCCGCGCCCTGCTCATCGACGCCGCTGATATAGCGCATCCAGCCTGCTACGCCCAGCAGCAGATAATCACAGGCCGTCCCGTTACGCAGATGCCAGCGCACGCTATCCAGCAGGCGCTGTGGCAGCTTCTGCGTGCCGTCGGTGGCGATTTGATAAGTGCGATGTTTAATCGCCCGGTTTTCGTAACGGGCGATCAGCGAGTCGGCATAGGCGACCAAATCAACATCCTGCGTGCGCAGCGTGGGTGCCTGATCCTGCAGCATCAGCGCGCGCGCCGCCTGACGAAAATTGGCATCGGCCATGCAATCGCTGATGTGCTGATACCCGGCCAGGTAGCCGAGATAAGCCAGGAACGAGTGGCTGCCGTTGAGCATGCGCAGCTTCATCTCTTCGTACGGCAGCACATCACGCACCAGCTCCGCACCGGCCTGTTCCCACGCCGGGCGGCCGCTGACGAAGTTATCTTCAATCACCCACTGGAAAAAAGGTTCGGCTTCTACCGCCACCGGATCGCGACTGCCCAGCCGCGCTTCCAGCGTCGCGAAAGCTTCATCGGTCATCGCCGGTACGATGCGATCCACCATGGTTGAGGGAAAGGTGAGGTGGGTCTGAATGTAATCAGCCAGCGCCGGGCTGCGACGCTGCGCCAGCTGGGTAATCACATTGCGCGTAACGTGGCCGTTCTCCGGCATGTTGTCACACGACATCACGCTAAACGGCGGCAGATCGCGCTGGCGACGGCGTTCAATCGCCGCCAGGATCACGCCGGGCAGCGAGCGCGGCGCGTCAGGATGCGCCACATCGTGCACGATGTCCGGATGCGTCAGGTCGAGCTGGCCGCTCGACGGCAGCGAACAGTAGCCTTTTTCCGTGACCGTCATCGACACGATGGCGATTTCCGGCTGGCTCATCGCTTCAATCACCGCCTCAATACCGTCACTTTTCGCGTGCAGCGCCTGGGTAATTACGCCAACAATGCGCGTGTGCAGGCTGTCGTCGGCCATTTCGGTCACGCTGTACAGCAAATCCTGCTGGCGCAGAGCGGCGATCAGCGCGCCGCTGTTGAGATTCACTTCGCAGTAGCCCCAGTCGCTGCCGTGCTGCGCCAGTTGGTCAGTGGCCAGCGCCTGATGCGCGCGGTGAAAGGCACCAAAACCGATGTGCACCATGCGGGTTTTCAGCTGGCTGCGGTCGTAACGGGGGCGCTGTACGTCAGCGGGAAGGCGATCGGGTTGTAACATGCATAATCCTTGTGGCAAACGGGGCGCGCGGCGCCCCGGCAGAGTCATTCGATTAAACGGAAACCGGTTTGTCGCTGGCTTTCGGGCTGCGAATCACAAACAGCACCAGCAGCGCACCAAGGGCCGCCACCACGCCCGCCAGCACAAAGGCGCTGTCAAATTTGCCGGTGTGCTGCACGATGAAGCCGGTAACGATCGGGCCGATAATGCCGGACAGGCTGCCAATCAGGTGGATAAAGCCGCTGATGCTGCCGACGCGGCTTTTGTGCACCACATCCTGAATAATCGCCCAGTAAATGGCACCGGTGATGTAAAGGAAGAAGATGGAGATCGACATCATGATCACCGCCGAATTCACCTCTTTGATGGTGCCCGCCAGCGCCACACATATCGCTGCCGCCAGTAGCGACACTACTAACACAATCTTGCGCGATAGCAGCAGCTTACCGGTGATATTAAAGATTTTATCGGAGATCCAGCCGCCCAGCGCCAGGCCAACGAAGCCGACAATCCACGGGATCATGGTCGTGATGCTCATGGCTTTGATATCCAGCCCGTGCGCCTGCACCAGATAGGCCGGGAACCAGCTCAGGAAGAAGAACAGAATGTAGTTGTAGCAGAAGAAGGCGAATGCGGTAACGAGGATAATCGGCTGACGCAGATAGTAGCCCATGCCGTGCGCTTTGCCGTCCGCGTCGATGATATCTGCCGGCTCTTCCGCTTTCAGTTTCTCTACCAGCGCGCGCTCCTGCGCAGAGACGCGCTTACTGCGCGCCGGATTGTCGGCGGCGAAGAAGAACCACAGCGCCATCCACACCAGACCAATCAGGCAGATCACCACAAACGCCGGACGCCAGCCGAAGGAGAGCGCCAGGTAGCCGACAATCGGCCCGGCGACCGCGCCGCCGAGCGGGGAGCCGGCGCTCAGCAGGCCCATGGCGGTGGCGGCCTGCTTTTTCGGGAACCAGCCGTTGATGGCTTTGTTGGCCGAGGCGCAAATCGGGCCTTCCGCCATGCCGAACAGTACGCGCAGAATCATCATCGACCAGAAACCGGTCGCCAGTGCGGTCATGCCGCAGAACAGCGACCACATGCCGACGGCGGTGCCGAGCACAATCGTCGGGCCGAATTTATCGGTGGCTAAACCGCCAATAAAATTGAACAGCGCATAGCCGAAGAAGAAGCTGCCGAAGATCAGGCCGAACTGCTCGGCATTGATCATCAGATCTTTTTCCACCAGCGGCACGGTGAGCGACAGGGCAATACGATCGAGGTAGTTGATCATATAAACCAGGAACAGCAGCAGTACGAGGGTCCAGCGTAGATTCTTCAGCATAGAAACTCCGTTTCCCTGTTCTTCTTCAGGCTGCAGCGTCACGGGGAGATTACCTTGATGACCGCGGCGCTGCGCCTGATTTATGCAGGGGATTATTGTTGTGGCCGGCGGGTACGCACCGGTATCAGGGACATCTGGTGTGGCGCATCACTCAATCCATTTGCAGGATCACTTTGCAGCAGGTGCGCGGGTCTTGTTCAAACAGCGTCATGGCGCGCTCGATCTGCGCCAGCGGGAAATAGTGGGTAACCAGTTTCTCTGGCTGGATCAGTCCCTGTTCCAGCCACGCAATCACCTGCGGGAAGCGGTTGCTGTTCAGGCGCGAGGTAAACAGCGACAGCTCTTTGCTGGTCAACGCCTGCTGCGTCAGGCTGCACGGCTCAGCAGAAAACCCGAGCAGGCCGATGCGCGCCGCCGGCGAGGCCAGCGTAGCCGCTTCGGCGAGGATCGCCGGATGGCAGGCGGCGTCAATAATCAGCGTCGGCTGAACGCCTTCCAGCTGCGCCGCCAGTGGGATCTCGCTGTTGTTATACAGGCGATCGGCACCGTTTTGCTGCGCCAGCGCCAGCCGCTCTGGCAGGCGGTCCACCACCAGCACCTGCTGTACGCCGTACACGCCTTTCAGCACCTGAATGGCGGTCAGCCCCATCGGACCGGCACCGTAAATCAGCGCCACATCCTGTGGCTGCGGCTGGAGAAACGCAGTGATGTTAGCGGCAATGGTGAAGGGCTCAACCAGGCTGGCGAGTTGGTCGGGAATGCTCGCCGGCAGGCGATGGGCATTTTTGGCGGGCGCCACCGCATACTCGCTGAAGCCGCCGTCGCGGTGGACGCCAATCACCTGCAGTGACTGACAGACATTGGGACGGCCAACGGAGCAGGGATAGCAGTGGCCGCAGCTCACCACCGGATCGACCGCCACGCGCTCGCCCAGCCGGCTGGCATCGACGTCCTGTCCGACCGCGTCAATCACGCCGAAAAACTCATGGCCGATCACGCGCGGATAGCGGGCAAATGGATTGTGACCGTGCCAGATGTGCACGTCAGAGCCACAGATGCTGGCAAATTTCACTTTTACCCGTACTTCATCAGCGGCGGGCTGCGGCAGCGCGCGCTCGGCCAGCAGCAGTTTGCCCGGTTGTTCAATCACCACACTTTTCATCATTCACTCCTGGCTGGTGGCCTGAAGGCGCGGCACACCAGTAATAACGCGACAGTAATGACGAAAAAATACGCGCAATAATACTACCATACAAGTTGCTGTTGCAGAGTTGTGAACGCAATCACAGAGCGGATGGGGTAGTTGCAAAGCGAAGTTTCAGAATGGTGTTGCGGTGCGCATCACTGCACACCCTGTAAAGTCGTTACCTGGTTTACAGGGTCGCCATTTATGGCAACCGGGAAAAACGCAGCAGAATGACAGGCCTGCTGCGATCGACGGCACGCTCGCCGCGCAACATCACGGCCGCCGTAACGTCACCGCGCTGAGCGTGCGCCACAATAACTCTTTATCCTGCGGTGACACGTTGCGCTGCTGAATGTCGCGCATAAATTCGGCCTTTTGCGGTGCCTGCAGCGTCGCGCCCTGTTTCAACTGCGCGGCAAGCTGCGTCAGAATCGCGTCGCTGTAATGACCAATGCTTTTGCGCACCTCATCCAGCGGACGCGGCTGCCAGTGCGGCTCCGGCGTTGCCAGCCAGTCGGCGCGATAGCGATACTGAACCGCTTTCGCCACATCCATCTGTGCCTGAATAAACGGCTGCACCGTGGCATCATCCAGACCCAGCTGACGCGCTTCCGCCAGGGCTTTGTCCAGCACCTTGCGCTCCTGACCCAAATCTTCAATCGGCTGATGATGCTGCGCTTTATAACCCGCCACATCCTTCATGTAAGACAAACGCGTGTTAATAAGCTGGCCCGGCGAAGGACTGCTGAGTTCTGCCGCGGCGGCGGAACAGCTGCAAATCAGCAGCGCTAACGTGGCCGATCGTAACTGCATTTCCATACTGATGCTCCCAATGTTCAACCCAGGCGCTGGATCTGCGCGAGGCTCAGGCTAAGACAAAATAATGACATGACAAAGTACAGGGTGAAAAATTATCTTGTTTTTTAATCTACCAACTAGTAGGTTTGTTTTCCAGCGCCTTTTGCCGCAATGTTATTGCGCTTTGGGTTGAATGATTTCTGACACAGGGCTGCCGCTGAGGCAGCGCTTATCATCAAAAGGAACACTCCATGACGGTCTTATCACATTACAAACGCCTTTCACTGCTGATTGTCGGTTCACTGCTGGCCGGCGCCACGCTGTCGCCGGCGATGGCGGCAGAGATGGCAGGGCAAAAAGTGCAGGTACGTGGCGTTGTTGAATCGGTAAACGGGCAGCAGCTCACTATCAAGTCACGCGAAGGATCGGAGGTCAGCGTGGCCATGAAGCCAGGCGCGATGGTGTCCGCGGTGGCGAAGGCCAGCATCAGCGACATTAAAAAGGGCGATTACGTGGGCATTGCCTCGCTGCCGAAAGCGGGCGGCGGTGATGGCGCGCTCGAAGTGCTGATTTTCCCGGCGCAGCTGAAAGGCGCAGGCGAGGGCAACTTCAGCTGGGATCTGAAGCCGGGCAGCTCAATGACCAACGCCACAGTCGCCAATAGCGTCACCTCGGTGGATAACAGCGAAGTGACGGTGAGCTATCACGGCCATCAGAAAAAAATTGCCATTCCGGCTGGTACGCCGGTGGTGACGCTGGCCGCCGCCACCCCGGATGACCTGAAACCCGGCACCACGGTGTTTGTTCCGGCCGAGAAGGGCGCCGACGGTAAGCTCACCGCAGGCAATGTCATTGTCGGCAAAAACGGCGTAGTGCCGCCGATGTAATCCGGCTCCAGCCAGGCCTCGCCTGGCTGGTAAGGGGCTCGATGATGCAACAGCCTTCACCTTCCCGCAGTAAAACCCTAATCCGACGTCATTCGCTGCTGGTGCGCGTGACGCACTGGGTCAACGCCCTGTGTTTTGCCGTACTGTTGATGAGCGGACTGCAAATCTTTAATGCGCATCCGCGTCTGTATGTCGGCCTGTATGGCGCAGACCATGAGCAGCCGGTGTTTGAAATCGGCAATCGTCAGCAGCAGGGATTTGTCCGGCTCGGCTCGCTGCAACTGAATACCACCGGCGTGCTCGGTGTCTCGAAGCTGGAGGGCACGCTGACGGCGCGCGCGTTCCCCGGCTGGCTGACGCTGCCGTCGTGGCAGGATTTGGGAGCCGGTCGCCACTGGCACTTCTTTTTTGCCTGGCTGCTGCTGTTCAACGGCGTGATTTATCTGCTGCACGGTTTCTGGCACCGGCACTTTCGCCGCGATCTGTTGCCCGACCGTCAGCAACTGGGCGCGCGTCATTTGTGGCAGGAGATTTGCGACCACGCCCGGCTGCGCTTCGCCCGCGGTGAAGCGGCGCGGCGCTATAACGCGCTGCAGAAACTCAGCTATCTGCTGGTGATCTTCATACTGCTGCCGCTGATGCTGCTAAGTGGATTAACCCTGTCGCCAGCACTGGATGCGGCGCTGCCGTTTTTACCCGATCTGTTTGGCGGCCGTCCCACGGCGCGCACGGTGCACTTTATCACCGCAACGCTGCTGGTGCTGTTTGTGCTGGTGCATGTAGTGATGGTGCTGGTGTCAGGCGTGTTCAATAACCTGCGTTCGATGATCACCGGCCGTTACGCGATCGACAAAGAGGATACCCCATCATGAAAATCGAGCTGTCGCGTCGCCGCCTGCTGCTGGGCGCGCTGTCCGGCGCCGGCGCGGCGCTGCTGAGCGGTTGCGATCAACTGACGCAAAACGACACGGTCAGCGGCTGGCTCAATCAGACCGAGCGGCTGACGCGTGCCAGCCAGCGCCTGCTGGGCGGCCAGCGGCTGGCACCGGAGTTCAGCGAGGCCGATATTTCGCCGCTGTTCCGCGCCAACGGCACGCAAATGCCCGACTCCGACGAATATGCGCGTTTGCTGGCGAACGGGTTTGCCGACTGGCGGTTGCGCGTCACCGGGCTGGTGCAACAGCCGCTGAGTTTATCGCTCAGCGATCTGCAGCGGTTCCCCAGTCGCACGCAGATTACCCGGCACGACTGCGTGGAGGGCTGGAGCGCGATTGGCAAATGGCAGGGCGTACCGCTCGGACTGGTGCTGGATGCGGCGCGCCTGCGGCCAGGTGCCCGCTACGTAGTGTTCCTGTGTGCCGACGAACTGGAGCAGACGCTGGACGGCAGCGGGCGCTACTACGAAAGTATCGATCTGCAGGATGCGTGGCATCCGCAAACGCTGCTGGCCTACCGTATGAACGATCAGCCGCTACCGGTCGCGCACGGTGCGCCGCTGCGTCTCCGGGTCGAGCGCCAGCTCGGTTACAAGCACGCCAAGTATCTGATGGAAATTAAAGTGGTGGATTCGTTTGCCCAGCTGTGGGGCGGACGCGGTGGCTACTGGGAAGATCGCGGTTACGAGTGGTATGGCGGTATCTGAACGTCAGAACGCAGAAAAGCAAAAAGCCTGCTTTAAAAGCAGGCTTTTCTAAATCTGGCTCCTCTGACTGGGATCGCCTTTGCCATTAACT